>NZ_JBFTLD010000216.1:0-11646 GCF_056396265.1 Allobosea sp. 05T422_2
CTATCAGGCCGCTCGCGACGTCTATCAGGCCGCTCGCGACGTCGTGGCCGAGCTTGAAGGCTTCACCGTCGTCGTCACCAAGTCGACCGTTCCGGTCGGCACCGGCGACGAGGTTGAGCGGATCATGCGGGAGAGCCGACCGGAGGCCGATTTCGCTGTGGTCTCGAACCCGGAATTCCTGCGCGAGGGCGCCGCGATCAGCGACTTCAAGCGTCCGGACCGGATCGTGATCGGCACCGACGATGCACGCGGGCGCGCCGTGATGGAGGACATCTACCGGCCGCTCTATCTCAATGCCGCGCCCCTTCTCTTCACCTCGCGCCGAACCTCCGAGCTGATCAAATACGCCGCCAACGCCTATCTCGCGACCAAGATCACCTTCATCAATGAAATGGCCGACCTCTGCGAGGCCGTCGGCGCGAAGTTCCTGCATGCCGGCCCCGGCTATGGCGGCTCCTGCTTTCCGAAAGATACGCTGGCCTTGATGAAGACGGCGCAGGACCTCGCTGCTCCGCTGCGGATCGTCGAGACCGTCGTCGCCGTCAATGACCAGCGCAAGCGCGCCATGGCCCGCAAGGTGCTCGCCGCCTGCGGTGGTTCGGTGCGCGGCAAGCGAATCGCCATCCTTGGCCTCGCCTTCAAGCCGAACACCGACGACATGCGCGAAGCGCCCTCGATCGCGATCATCACCGCGCTCCAGGATGCCGGGGCCGAGATCGTTGCCTATGATCCCGAGAGCATGGATGCGGCCAAGCCTCTGCTGCCCGGAATCTCCTATGCGAGTGACGCCTATTCCTGCATCAGGGGCGCAGATGCGCTGGTGATCGTGACGGAATGGGATGCTTTTCGTGCGCTCGACCTCGCCGCGGTCAAGGCCGCGCTACGCGAACCCGTCGTTGTCGATCTGCGCAATATCTACCGCTCGGACGACATGCGCCGCCGTGGCTTCCAGTACAGCAATGTCGGCAATGCCTGATCGACGCACTGCCTTGATAGCGTCACAGGCAGTCCCCACCTCTTGACGCGGCGGCGCACCCGCGCCGTCCAAACGAGAGGAGATGACGATGACGCCGCAAGAACGCGACGTGATCGCCGGGATTTTCGATCGCCTGAGACAGGCGGCCAACCAGCCCCGCGACCCCGAGGCTGAACGCTACATCGCGGAGCGCCTGCGCGAGCAGCCCTATGCGCCCTATGCCATGGCGCAGGCCGTCTACGTTCAGGAACAGGCGCTGACCAACCTTCAGGCCCAGGTCGAGGAACTGCAGGCGCAGGTTCGTGACCTGCAGAGCCGACCGAGCGAGGCTCCGGCGCAGGCCGGCGGCTTCCTGTCGGGCATCTTCGGCGGCGCATCTCGGCCAGCTGACGCCCCGGCACGCAGCGGTTCCGTGCCGGCCTTCCCGGCGCGCCCGGCAGGGCAGGCCCCATCGGCCGCCTGGACCGGTCAGCAACCGCAGCAGCAGCCAGCCCCCGGTCAGGCTTTCGGCGGCCCGCAAGGCCAGCAGCAGGCGGGCCCCTGGGCGAACCAGCAGGCCCAGGCGCCCGGACGTGGCGGTGGCTTCATGGCCTCAGCGCTGACGACGGCAGCCGGCGTCGCTGGCGGCATGATGCTCGGCAATGTCCTGACCAACGCCTTTGGCGGCGGCAAGGGCGGCGAGGCAAAAGCCGCGGAGACGGCAGATGCCAGCAAGGCGGCCGACGCCAGCAAACCGGCCGATACGGCTGAAAAGGATGCCGGCACCGCCGACAACCAGCAGGCGGCCTATGATCAGGGTGCTTCCGACCAGGCAACCTACGATCAGGCCAGCTACGACGAGCCCTATGAACCCGGCCAGGACGACGACCCCATCGATGATGGCGGCGACTGGGCCTGATTCCGGCTGCGTCCACCCGTACCAACAACGGCTCGCCCTCCGGCGGGCCGTTTTCGTTGGGGGCCTTCCCAACCCGGCGCGCACCTCTTAGATTAGAATAATTCTAATCTAAGAGGTGATCATGAAACGCATCGACGATCTGGACGAGGCCGAGATCCTCGCGCTCGCGATCGCCAATGAGGAAGAGGATTCCCGAATCTACCTTTCCCTCGCCAATCGCCTTCGGCCGATCTACCCGCATTCCGCCGAGGTCTTCGACGAGATGGCGGCGGAAGAGCAAAGTCATCGCCACAGCCTGCTTTCGCTCTATGAGCGGCGCTTCGGCAAGGAACTGCCCTACATCACCCGCCAGGATGTGAAGGGGTTCCTGAAGCGCAACCCGGTCTGGCTGATGGACGGGCTGCGACTCGACACCGCCCGGACGCAAGCGGCGCTGATGGAAGAGGAAGCCTCGGGCTTCTACGCTCGTGCAGCGCAACGGGCGCATGACGTCGAGACGCGCAAACTGCTGGCTGACCTTTCCGAAGCCGAGAAATCGCATCAAAGCCTGGCGCAGCGCCTCGGCGAAACCATCCTGACCTCGGATGCGACCGCCGAGGAAGACCAGACCCGTCATCGCCTGTTCGTGCTGCAGATCGTTCAGCCAGGGCTTGCCGGATTGATCGACGGTTTCGACGCTCGCGCCGATATTCGCGGYCGCCTTCGCGACCCATGATTCCTGGAATGCCTTCCAGGTCGGCCTCGCCGCATCGGTCGGCGCGGGCATCAGCATGGGCCTCACMGAAGCTCTCTCGGATGACGGGACCATCACGGGACGGGGGCATCCCTGGGTGCGTGGTGCTGCCTGCGGCGTCGCGACCACGGTCGGCGGGCTCGGCCATACCCTGCCCTTCCTCATCCCCGATTTCTGGACCGCCACGGCCATCGCCGGCATCATCGTGGCGATCGAGTTGATCGTGATCGCCTGGGTCCGCTGGCGCTATATGGAGACGCCGTTCACATCGGCGATCGTCCAGATCGTGCTCGGTGGCCTGCTGGTCCTTGCGACCGGCATTTTCATCGGAAGCTCGTGACGGCTGCGCAGGTGGTGAGCCGCCTCAGATCACCAGCACCTTTGCGCCGACCCGCACCCGGCCATAGAGGTCCGTCACATCGTCATTGGTCATCCGGATGCAGCCCGAGGAAACGGCTTGACCGATCGTGTGCGGCTCGTTCGTGCCGTGGATGCGATAGAGCGACGACCCGAGATAGAGCGCGCGCGCGCCCATCGGATTCTCGGGCCCGCCGGACATGAAGCGCGGCAGATCCGGGCGGCGTTTCAGCATCTCGGCCGGCGGCGTCCAGCTCGGCCATTCCGCCTTGCGCGTCACAGCCTTCATGCCAGCCCATTCGAAACCTGGTCGCCCAACGCCGATGCCATAGCGCAAGGCGCGGCCACCAGGCTGGACGAGAAAAAGAAACTTCCGCGGCGTGTCGATGACGATGGTGCCCGGTTTGTGCGGGCCGTCATAGGCGACTTCCTGCTTCTGGAAACGCGGATCGAGCACGCGCTCGATCGGCCGTTGCATCTGCATGGGCTCACCGAGCGCGGCCATGCGGCGCCCCGGAGCCCGCGGCTCGGATGCCTGCTCGAACGGATCGGCGCCATAGCCCTGCCCGGGTACGACGCGCTGGCCATAGGCGGAGTAGCCGCCCGGCCGATTATAGACCGCCCCGCCCCGGCCCTGGGGCGTCGRGTCCCGACCGGTCATCAGCATCTCGATGAAGCCGCCACCGTAGTTGCCACGCGCGGTAGAGCCGGTCACCAGAGGATCGGCTGGGCGCCCGTAGCTCTGCGCGGAGACGGGGCCGTTGGTGGCGCACATCCCGGACAGGATCGCGAGCGGAACGAACAGGACGGGACGCATGACGCAACTCTCTTCAGCAAGCTGCGAAGAGCCTGGGGAGCCGCCCTCAAAGGAATGGTGAATCGCTGCCGCTTCGTCAGCGTTTCCGCCAGCAATCGCGTGACTTCAGCGAATTAACCTTAGCAACCCGCCTAGAGAGAGAGTGAACGAAGCGTTTCGGGTGACCGTGCAGAGCTCTTCGGCAGGCGCCGGGCTATCGGGCAAACCTTGCCATCTCATCGGGCCGCGCGGCTTTTGCGCATKACCCACCACAAGGAAAGCCGGGAGCGGCTCCGCATCACGTCGCAACCCAGGATGACAACCGCATAGACGAGCGCCCCCACGCCGACTTGGAGCACGAGTTCGATGGGGGCCGCGAAACGGCCGGACAGCGGCCAGGTTGCAGCAACCATCGACAGCACGGCGAGGAGCACGCAGGCGCAATCTCGCAGTGGCGGCCAGATCGGCAGCGAACGGAGTGCCGCAGCCGCAGTCACCCCGAGCGCGACAATGAAAGCACTTGCCTGCGCATAGGCGTAACGCTGCGGTCCCGCCGCTCCGAGGGGAGTGAGCACCAGCAGCAGATTGCAGGCCAGGCCGAGGCCCGTTGCCATGGGCGCGATGCGGGTGCGCTTGTCCAGAAGAAAGACCGGGATGAAGGCCGCCTGCGAGATCGTCAAAGCCACGAACCCGGGGATCAGGATCGACATATAGGCCGAGAAATGACCGTGAAAGCTCGGCGGAACCAGAAGCCGTTCAAAGGCGGGGAGGACAAGCCACAGTCCGGCGGCAGCGGGGAGCGCCACCATCAAGACCACGACGACGTTCTCCGCGATACGACGCAGTKCCGCCCGTCGCCCGCGCGTCTCGTCGAGGCGAATGACCTCTCGCAGGAGCACGATCTCCAGGGTCGAGGCGAGCGTGCCGAAGAGCTTCAGCCCCATATCCGAGGCCAGGGAGAAATAGCCGGCCTCGGCAAAGCCATGGGCGCCGGCGAGCAGGGAGCGGTTGATCAGCGGGATCAGCGAGTAGACCGCATTGCTGCCGATCAGCGGCAGGGAATAGATGAAGAAGCTCCAGGCGACGGCTTTGTCGGCCGCCGACAGYGAAAGCGGCGCATCGGCCAGCGCCCGCCGGACGAGAAGCAGCGCCACCACCACGCTGATCAGGCCGCCAAGCAGAACAATGGCGGGATCATGCGTGATCCAGGCTCCGCCAACCATCAGGATCAGCGCCAGAACGTTCTTGACGATGATCAGCTTGGCATAGGCGGCGTCGAGGAAGCGGGCCCGCGCAATCGCGCCATGATAGTCGAACAGCCCAGCCCCGATGCCGCCGAGCACGGCAGCCGCAAGCAGCATCGCCGGCAGGCGGAAATCGATGCCTGCCACGATCGCCGCGATCAGCAGGCCGGACAGGGCAATGCTGATGCCGGCCGCCAGGATATCCAGTGTCGCGCGGATCTCCGGCTGCTTCTCGCGCGCCGCCAAGGAGTAGAAGCGGATCGCGGAGACCCTCAGCCAGTCGAGCAGCGCGGTGTTCACCAGCACGACGATGGCCGCGCCAATGGCGTAGAGTCCAAAAGCCGCGGGCCCGAGAAAATAGGCGATGAGCAGACCGAGGACGAAATTCAGCCCGGCATTGATGATGAAGGGCACGAGAACAGTCATATGATCCCGGTCATGGCGCCAGCACGAAGCTGCCGCGCGACTCACACGGCAACCACATCATCGATATACAACTGCCCTAACCGTCCGCTCGTGCATTTCCAAGCGGAAGCGCGTCGAATATCTGGCCATTCGCGTTCCGGATTCCGCTGGTGTCGAGCGACCGGCGCAGCAGCGCCGAAACAKACCGCCGATGCGGCATGTGCATTGCTGAGCTGAACGGCATGCGCGCAGCGGTTGCGCCTCCCCCTTGCGCCAATCCGGATTGGCCTGCATCGCTGCGGCATGACCGCAAGCCTCCCGCCGCTTCGCGCCGCGCGCGACGATGATTCAGAACCGCTCGCCGCCCTGATCGCCGCGAGCTTCGCCGAATATCCCGATTGCCATTTCGACTGGTCGGAGTTTCCGGAGTTGCGGAGGCCGGCGAGCCATTTCGCGGCCAAGGGCGGCCGGCTCTGGATCGCAGAGGCGCCTGATGGCGGGATCGCCGGGTCGCTCGGCATCTTTCCAGTTCMCGAACAGAATGCCGCCGAGCTTGCGAAGGTCTACGTTTCTCCCGCCTGGCGCGGCGCCGGCCTTGCGCAGGTGCTCTTTGCAGAGGCGCTGCGCTTCGCGGAAGCCGGCAACCATGCAGAGATGATCCTGTGGTCCGACGCGCGCTTTGCACGCGGCCATCGCTTCTACGAGAAGCTCGGCTTCGTCCGCTGGCCGGGGCAGCGCTATCTCGGCGATATCTCCTTCAGCTGGGAGTATCATTTCCGCAAGCGCCTCACCGGCCAACCGGAATGACCGCAGGCACAGCGCTCCGAGCCGTCTTCGGCATCGCCCTGCTCACCGCAATGGACGCGGTGATCAAGGCGCAGATGCAGCACCATCCCTTCATCGTCACCCTGTTCATGCGCTTTGCCGCAGGCGGCCTTTGCGCCCTCATCGTGCTTGCGGCGGTGCGCCCGGCCTTCCCGACCCGCAGCAGCCTGATCGGCAATGTCGTGCGCGTGCCGCTCGTAGTGCTCACCGCCGGCAGCTTTTTCTATTCCATCTCGGTGCTGCCTCTGGCGGAGGCGCTTACCCTGTCCTTCCTCGCGCCGGTCTTCGTCGCCCTGCTCGGCGGATTTTTGCTCAAGGAACGGCTCGACGGGCGCATTCTCCAGGCCCTCGGCTTCGGCCTGCTCGGCATGCTCGTCATGGTCTGGCCCAGGCTGCAGGGCGGCGTCACCGGAGCGGAGCTCGGCGTCGCCGCAGCCCTGTTCTCAGCAGTGTCCTATGCGTTCAATCTGATCCTGCTGCGACGGATCGCCGTGAAGGAACATCCGGCCGTCATCGTCGCCTTCCAGAATTGCGGGCCGGCGCTCTGCCTCGCCATTCCTGCCTGGCTCGCCTTCGTGCCCATGACCGGCAAGGACCTGCTTGCCTATCTCAGCGCCGGCCTGCTCGGCGTCGCCGGCCATCTCATGCTGACCTCCGCCTTTGCTCGCGCAGCCGCGTCGCGGCTCGCGCCAATCGAGTACACGGCGCTTGTCTGGGCGAGCCTGCTCGGGTTTGCCTTCTTCGGCGAAATTCCGCTCTGGACCACCTATGCGGGCGCCGTCTTGATCGTCGCCGGCGCCGTTGCGGTCAGCAGACGCTAGAGCATCGGCCCGAAGGCTGGATTTCGGCTTTCGGGAAGGCCAATGCAAACACGGACGATCAGATCATCCCGCCGGATGCGATATCCCGTCCGACAATCGAGCCGCTGCCGCAAAAGCGCCCGATTGATTGCGACTTCTGCAGCCGTCCGAACAGCACGCGGAGGGGCCCGCGGTTGAGTGCGTTCTTCATCGCGGCAGCGCTGTGATCCATGAGGTTCTTCCGACATCCGCGTCACGGATCGCAAGCCCATGGCGCCATCGGCTCGCTCGGTCTGCATGTCGGTCTTTTGGGGGCTTTGATCTGGCTCCCCAGTATCGAGCCGTTGACACCGGCCCCGGAGGACAGCATCGAGGTCGAGTTGGTCACGCAGCAACAGGCCGAAGCCGTGGCCGAACCAAGGCAGCAGGAGCCCGTTCCCGAGGCTCCGAAGCCTGCACCGCCAGAGATCACTGCCGCAGCGCCGCAGTCTCCTCCGCAGCCCCGGCCCAATACCCCTCCTGTCGTTGCGGCGCCCGTCATGATCCGAGCAAGACGAACGCTATCCGGCAAGGTCCTTGCCGAACCGCGCAGCCGGCAGGCGCGGGAAGCCCTGACCCACCTGGATCCCTCAGAGCGCATCGAGCAATTATGCAACCTCGAAGCGATGAGCCAGATCCAGGCATGGAAAGCAGAGTTCCAGCCGGACAGGGTTGTCGCCTACGCCATGGCGGACACCAGATTCTCGGCGGGAATGCTGCAGGCCGACGGCGCCGCCTTCCGCAGCAAGCAGCAATGGTACAGGCTCAGGTTCAGATGCGAGACCACGCCCGATCGCAGCAAGGTTGCCGGTTTCGAGTTCCTGGTCGGCGATGCGGTTCCCCGCAGCGAATGGTCCGCGCGGAATCTTCCCACGACGCACTGAAGGAGGCGGTAGCGCCCTGGCAGGCGCCGTGATCCATCAGCCATCCGGCTGCCCACAATAGGCCTCGATCCGATAGCCGTCGGGATCGATTGCGAAGGCCGCGTAATAGTTCGGCCCGTAATCCGCCCGCAGCCCTGGCACGCCATTGTCCTTGCCGCCCGCCTTCATCGCTGCCGCATGAAAGGCGTCGACGCTCGCCCGACTGGGGGCCGCGAAGCAGAAGTGCAGGTTCGAGCCCGGATCCGGCGGGACAGGAGCCTGGGCCCTGCCGATCCAGAATGCGACCGCATCGCCGCCATAGCCCAGCGAATTGTCGTCATGGCTCAGGCAGCGGTAGCCGAGGGCACTGAGCGACGCGTCGTAGAAGCGCTTTGCGCGAGCGATCTCGCGAACGCCAATCGAGACATGGTCAAGCATGGTGGTTCTCCTCAGGGGGCTTCAGGTGGCGAGGCGCCGGGCGCGGAAATCGGCCTGCAGGCGCCAGGTCTTTCCGTCATCGGATGAAAGGTCTCCGAGCCAGCGGAAAGCGTTCGGTGTGATCTCGGTAAAGCGCCACCGGATCGCCGTGCCGTCCTCCAGCTTGCCGTGCTGGACGATATCTGGCCCCTCGGCCCGACCGAGCTGACGCGTGTAATACTGCTTGAGCGGGTCGCTCCAGAGGATATGCCAGGCGTCGAGCGCGGGGTCGTAGACCCTCAGCGTCGTGCCGTGGAAGAAGCCGGGCAGGATCCAGACATCCTGGATCGCCCGTCCGCCCAGCACCCAACCGAAACAGATCTCACCCTTGCCTTCGTGCCGAGTGCCATCATCGGCATGCATCACGGCATCCATCGCCCATGCCCCGATGAGCCAGCTGTAGAGACCCATCTGCTCGACCCGATCGGGAGCGGGCCCGCCGGCATGGAGTACCTCCTTCAAAGCGGTGATGGCCACTGCCATGTTCAGGCTCCAGTGCTGTGCAATGTGCCCCGAGTTAGGCTGCTCTCACCGCTTTGCGCTTGGGAAAAATTGCTGAATTAAGATGACCGCGACGTCGCAACTTCTGGCATCCGGCCCGGGCTGGCGGGTGCGTGACATCGTCTGCACGGCGGGCCCGTCCGATCCTGCCTTCGAGGAACGGCATGAGCATTGCTGCATCGCTGTCGTCACCGCGGGCAGCTTTCAGTATCGCTCTTCACTCGGAACCGCCGTGCTCGCGCCGGGCGCGATCCTGCTCGGAAATCGAGGCACGTGCTTCGAATGCGGCCACGAACACGCTATCGGCGATCGCTGCCTCGCCTTCCAGTTCGAGCCCGAACACCTGGAAGACATCGTAGCCGGCGTGCCGGCAGCCAAGCGGTTCGAATTTGCGCGGGCCTGCCTGCCACCGTCGCTGGCATCGTCCCGGCTCGCGGCAGTAGCGGAGGCCGCGCGCTGCGATGCAAACCAGCTCGAGGAGATCGCGGTTCGGCTTGCTGGCGCTGTCGCAGCCCTGCAGAATGGCGAGCCCCCGGCGGCGGTCGCCCCCAGCGCCCAGGACGCGCGCCGGGTCACCAGAGCATTGCGGCTGATAGAAGCTGAAAGCGAGCAGCCGTTGACGCTCGCCGGTCTCGCCCGCGAGGCGGCGATGAGCCGCTATCATTTTCTGCGAACTTTCCGGACGCTCATCGGCATGACGCCGCATCAGTTCCTGCTGCGGACACGGATGCACCGTGCCGCGACGATGCTTCGCCGGTCCGACCTGACGATCGCGAACATCGCGTTCGATGCAGGCTTCGGCGATCTCTCGACCTTCAATCGCCGCTTCCGGCAGGTGATGGGGGCCAGTCCGAGTGCCTATCGCGCCCAGCCCTAGCGCCAGCGATGGTAGGTCAGCGCGAGCCCGATGCAGTGTTCGAGCGGCCCGACAGGAATCTCCTCCTCCTCCCGGTAGACGAGGGCGCGGCTGCCTTCGAAGCGAAAGGTGTCGGGGTAGTGACGCGCGAAGGTCTCGACCAGTGTCGTCTGGCAATGGACATACATCGCGTAGTGCTTGCTCGATCCCTTCAACGCAGCGACCCTTACGGTCGTCCCCACACGCTGTTTCACAGGGAAATAGGCAGGCTCGCCCCATTTCAGGGTTTCGACGAGTCCGCCGAGCCCGGTCGTCCGGGCGCCTGTGTCGAGGATAAGCTGACGCAGCCGGAGCAGCGGCGTCCTCAGCGGCTCAGCGAATGACTGAAAAGCTGCGTCGACCGCGAGATCCTGGAACGCTGCGAATTGCATGGACAACTCCGCCCCGGGGCATCGGCGCGTATCCTAGTCACGAACCGCTGGACGACGCCACTTCAGCGGCCTGCCGCAACGCCGACCGGAAAGATCATGCAGGTTTCGGTGCCATGCGCGAGCAGCTTGCCGCGCTCGTCGGTGAGCCTGCCTTCGGTCGTCGCGATCGTGCCGCCGCGATGGATCAGCTTGCCTTCGCACCGTACGATCCCGCCACCCGGCATCACCGGGCGGACATAGTTGATCTTCATCTCGAGCGTCGTGTAGCCCTCCCCGGCCTTCAGCGTCGCGTGCGCCGCACAGGCCATGGCTGAATCGAGGATCGTCGCGGTCCAGCCGCCATGGATCGTGCCAAGCGGATTGAAGTAGCGCGCCGACGGCTTGCCGACGAACACCACCCGCCCCTCCTCGACCTCCGCGAGATCGAAATCCATGGCATCGGCGAAGGGCGCGCCGGGATGTCGCCCCTCCATCATGCCACGCAGGAAGGACACACCGTCTTCGGCCAGCAAGACTTCGCGTGAGACGACGCCGATCTTTCGCGACATGGACAGCCCTCGATTAACGTGCAGATACACGTTACTGAGAAGCCGCGCACGGTCAAGGCCTGCTTCCACCCGAGACAGCGTTCAGGTCGCGCCGCGGGCAACCCGCCGCAAGGCCCGCAGGCCATCGCGGGTCTCGTTCCATCGTTCCCGGCCGAGCCCGCCCTCGATGCGCTCCTGCGCCGCCTGCCAGTAAGGGATCGCGGCCTCGATCGCCGCGCGGCCCTTGTCGGTCACGGCATAGACCAGGGCCCTCCCCTTGCACTCCAGCGGTTCGATCAGCGCCTCCGCGGCGAGCAATTGCAGGTTGCGGGTGAGCGAGGTGCGTTCCAGCGCAAAACGCTCGGCCAGCTCGGTCACGGATCGGAAGGCGCCGGTGCTGAGCGCCGAGAGCAGGACGAACTGGGTGATCTTCAGCCCGCTCGGCCGCATCGCCTCGTCATAGGCGCGCGTGACGGCGCGTGCAGTCATTCGAACGTGCAAGGCGACGCAGGAACGGGCGATGTCGTCAAGCCGGGGATCGGGCACGGGCTCGGTCATTCCAACAGGATAGCGCRTCGCATGGGATTGCGCAGCATCCCTCTTGCCATGCCCTGTCTTGCGACGCCCCGCTTGCCGCGCCGCAATTTCGATTCACTTTCCGCCGAGAAGCTTCCTTGACTCATCCGGGGGGCGAGCCTATCTCCGCGGCATCCGTTAGCACTCGATCCTCGAGACTGCTAACAGATGCCGGCAGCGTTTCCACGCAGGCCGCGCGTTCCGTTTCTACCTTCTTAGAGGAAGACAGAACCATGAAGTTCCGTCCGCTGCATGACCGCGTCGTGGTCCGTCGCCTTGATGGCGAAGAGAAGACCAAGGGTGGCATCATCATCCCCGAAACCGCCAAGGAAAAGCCCCAAG
>NZ_JBFTLD010000217.1:0-11573 GCF_056396265.1 Allobosea sp. 05T422_2
ACGGTGGTCAAACCCGTGCGCAAGGGGATTTCGCCGGACGGTGGTCAAACCCGTGCGCAAGGGGATTTCGCCGGTGATGAAACTTGCCCTGCCGGCGGTACAACTGGCTTCGGCATAGTAATCCGTGAACATCATTCCCTGCGCCGCCAGCCTGTCGAGGTTGGGCGTCTTCCCGGACATGATACCCCGGTGGTAGGCCCCGACATTGAACCAGCCTACGTCGTCGCCCATGATCACGAGTATGTTAGGCCGCTGTTGCTGCTGGGGCTGAGGTTGCTGCGCTATCGCAGGGAGACTCGCCCCGGTCAGCATGGCGATACTCGCAGAGAGACCAAGCCATTCGCGTCGACCAATCTTCATGTCCGACCCTCCAGGATGATGCTTGTGGCCGCACCTCGTGCCCATGGGCCTCCGCGGGCACCTTAAGAATTTATTCAAAATGGCGGCCGCGCCGATTTACCGGGATAGCAGGGCTGCGTGCTACTGTACCTTGGGGCAGTAGCGCACGGATCCATTGGCGCTTCGATGCCCCAGGAAGGGACATTCTGAGGGTCGGGCCTAGCCAAACTTCGTCCGTCACCGGCCTCGCCGCAAACGTCTCTGTTGGGTCGGGAGCAGCAGTCACCCCCACGATCAGGAATGTCAGCTTTCGGGTAGAGCTCCAATGCGCGCCCAACAGGTACAGGCGCGAGTATCACTCAGCGGCCCTCACGCGCGGAAACCGGATCCATGCAGCGCCGCGGCGTTTCCACCTGTCGGGCGCGGAGAGTTTCTGATGTCCGCTCGACGGAAACCGTAAGGGCGCCGATCGGCGGTTTGCGCTGCCGGATCAGTGTCCGGAGAAAACCAGTGTCTGAATCGGTAGCAGCAGCGCCTGGATCCTCAGGATCATGGCATGAACGAGCCCGACCGCGTCGACCGCATGCAGAGCGACCCTTTTGACTGAGCCGGTGTCCTTCGCCTCGATGCGATCATGGTTGCTCGAATAGGCATTGACGATACAGCTGCTGCCCGGCGTCACGCCGTCGAGCCCATCGGGATAGAGCGGCTCGAGAAATGTCAGGATCGTGCCGGGCTTGGCAATTTGCTGAACATCGATCAGCTGCTCGCCGCCGCGAAACTGCCCAGCTGCGATAAAATCCTGCAGCCCGGTCACCACCATCGGAATGATGACCCAGGGCTTTGAGACGCAGGTGGCCTCGGCAACCATGCCGACCTTCATGATCTGCGCCTCGATCTGGGAGAAGCCGGCCTGCAGGGAGGAGCGCCCGGCCTCCTCGGGGATCAGGACGCCGCCCGCGCGCATGTTCGGGTTGACGAGATCGCCGGCACGAAGCGCAAATTGTTCGACACGGCCGGTGAAGCCGGCCCGGATCACCGTCTTGTCGATATCGATCTGGGCCAAAGCCAGGTCCGCCTGGGCACTATCCCTCTCTGCCGGAAGCTGCGTCGAGATCCGGATCTGCGCGGTATCGCGCGCCGCGGCTGCCGAGTTCACAGCGGCTTCTCGCCCGGCGACGCGGACCTCCAGCCTCTCGATCTCACGCTGCGCGACGACATTCGCGTTCCGTCGCATCAATTCCTGCTTGGTCCGCAGTTCGTCCTGTGCCTGCTGGAGGTCGCTCCTCGCCTCCTGGATCTTGGATTCACTCGAGGCGAGGTCGGACCGGGCGACAACAAGCGCTGCCTCGGTCTCGGCAATCCTGCGGCGGGCGGTCTCGGCTGCCGCTTCCTGCGCGCTGCTGTCGAGACGGAAGATCGGCGCGCCCTTTTCGACCCTGCCACTGAGCCCGACAAAGACCTCGGCGACCTTTCCCCTGTTCTCCGGCATGATCGGCACGGCCCTGAAGAACAGGGTCGCGTTCGTGGTCGAGGGATGATTGTAGAAGACCACCGTGATCAACCCGACGGTCAGCATCGCGCAAGCCGTGATGCCCCAGCGCAGTTCGAACCAGACCGAGAAGAGCGTGATCTCCTTGCCGATCCGACGGCCCTGACCGTAGCGGCGAAACAGGTAGTCGGGCAGGATCGTCAGAAGCGAGCAGAACAAGAGCTCAAGCATGGGAGGGCTCCTTCTGCTCGGCGTCGCGCTTCGACGCGCGATCGGCGTGCGTCTACGAGGGATTCAACCGACGAAGTGGCTCAACCGGTGGGCCATCGCCGCGGTGATGGTGACTGCTGGCACTTCATTTCCACGAACGCTGGACGACGTCGCAAGAGGCTAGTGCTTCTCGACAGCGTCAGCAATCACTCACTCCAGACGTTTCGCGCTTGCAAGCAGCCGGCCAGCACTGCCGCGTCGATCTCCGAGCGGCGCCCGTCCTCGTCGGAACGGATCTTCTCTCCGGCGCGAACGAGCGTGCGCCAGTTCTTGGTAATCAGGTCGGCTGGGGAGGGCGCTAGCGGGCAGCCAGTGCCGGCGGTTTCTGCGCTCGAACCGGACAGGGTCTTGGCCAGGACCTCAAGGGGGCAGTGTCTGGAGCCGATCGGCCGGCGTCTCCGGCCACGGAGGCCAACGGGGACTTTCGGCCCCTTAGCGGACGTCAAACGACCTTCGCCAACCAGCCGCGCAGCAGTGCGAGATCATCACCGGTCAGGGCGTGGCTGGAATTCAGGCTCTGGTGATCGACAATCGCCCCTGCGCGACGCAGTTGCGCCGCCATCTCGATACCGTCTTCCGCCCGCCTGCGAGCATCATGGGTCGCATCGACGACGAGCACCGGCGTGGCCGGCAATCGTGTTTCCCCTGGCGTCGCGAACGGCGAAAGCGGGCGCAGCAGCGCGGCTCCCCTGACCAGATCGGGAAAGAGCATCACCAGGGCGGCAGTCATGATCGCGCCGTTAGAGAACCCGACCAGGATCGGTTTGCTCCGGCCAGGATGCCTTGCGACGATCTCTGCCATGAAGGCTCCGAGAGCCGGCGCTTCGGCCCGGATGCTGTCTTCGTCGATGCTTCGATCGGGCAGGCGCCTGAAGAATGCATGGCCGCCCTCCCATGCGACCGCCCCGCGCAGCKAGAATGCAGCCGCGCTCGGAGCTGCAGCTGCCGCGACGGGAAGCATGTCCGTTTCGTTGCCCCCGGAGCCGTGGAGCAGGATCAGTGGCGGCGCCGATGGATCGCTGGGCTCAACGAAACTGAATTGCATGGGGTCAGCGGGCTTCGACCTRTGGAGTGGATCGGCAGAGATCCCACAGGCATGACGATGGCGTGTCAGCCTGGCAGCCATCTCCGACATTGCGGCAGATGCTGACACTGCCGCGGGGCGACCCGGATGGCGTTCACGGGGCGGCGTGGCCCGCCTCTATCCGCTGACTCGCGTCGCCTGGGAAAGCCGACGCATCTCGGCGTTCTCGTGCAGGTGCCGGCCGGGCGCGGCATTGCCGATGAGCGTGACGATCGCGTCCGCCACCGTTTCCGCAGGGATGGCCCCGTAGCGGGACAGCGGGCCGAGCATGATCGGGGTGAGCGCCGCGAAGATGCGCTGGCCGATCGCCTCCCAGACGCGCCGCTCCGCGCGCCCGCCGAGAAGGAAACCGGGCCGGATCAGGTCGACCCGCGCAAAGCCGAGATCGGTGACCGCCCGCTCGATGGCGCCCTTGGTCTGCAGGTAGAAGCCGGGGCCGCCGGCGCCCACGGCGGTCACCAGGATGAACTGCCGGGCCCCAAGCGCTCGCGCAGCCCGGGCGACGGCGAGCACATAATCATGGTCGACGCGGAACATGGCCGGCTGCGACCCCGCCGTGCGGATGGTCGTGCCGAGACAGGATATCGCGACGTCGATGCCGTCGGGCGCAAGTGGCTTCAGGAACGCCTCGGGCGTTTCGTAGAGCTGCTCGAAATCGACCTCATGCCCGGACGCGGACGCTCCACGGCGCACGAGGCTGACGAGATCGATGTCGGGACGTGCGGCGAGCCGGGCCCGGACAAGGCTGCCGACCAGTCCGGTGCTGCCGGCGAGGAGGACGTGCTGGGTCATGGCGGGGAAGGCCTGGTCACGGAAGACTTGGGCAGGCAAGGCTTGGGCAGGGAAGACATGGGCAGGGGCTCCTAGCTCACGGCGACCATGGCCATTATTCCGAGCGCCGGTCAAAGAGGGGGGCGGCGGGCGGGGTTTCGAGCCTGGGGGGCGTTCGACCCTGGCAGAGGCGGACCACGCTACGCCACCTCGGTCGCTCCTGTCTGCCGAGATCGGCGACACCGGCATCATCGCCACCATCAATCCCTCGGCCGGCCGGATGCGCGATTCTCGGGGCCCCGTTTTCGGGAGGCCAGCAATAGCTGTGGGGCAGKATGAGTTGAGCGATGCGGCCGACAAACACGCGCCATTATCGACTGGCCCTGTACGATTTCGCCGTCCACGGGTGTCAGTGCGCGGCGAGGCCTGTCTTCACGGTTGAGGTTTGCTCATGTCCAGGATCCGTCACGCCCAATTGAACCCGAACGCACCGGGCGCCAGGTTGCGCCTGCGCCCGTGGCGGATGGAGGACCGTGAACTCGGGCTGGCGCTGTTCGAGAGCAATGTGCCCCGCTACTTCGCAGCGGCCGAGAGGCCCGATTTCCTCACCTTTCTCGACGACATGCCGGGGCCCTATTTCATGCTGGAGTCGATGGACGGCGAGGCGCTGGGCTGCGGCGGCTATGCCGGCGGGGGCGAAGACCCCTCGGTCGCCTTCCTATGCTGGGGCATGGTGCGGGGCGACCTGCACGGTCGACGGCTGGGCGAGCGCCTGCTGAGCGAACGCTTGGCGCAGATCGCCGCGGAACCGGTGTTCGAGACGGTGATCATCGAGACCACCCAGTATAGTTGCGGGTTCTTCGCGCATTATAGCTTCGTCGAAACCACCCGCGTACCGGACGGCTTTGCGCCGGGCATGGACCGCGTGGACATGACGCTGCAACTGGACACATACCGACACGCCATGAGCACGGTTGAGATCGCTGCGCCATCAACGTGAACAAGGCTCTTATGGTTTGACCGCATCGTCTTCGTGAGCCTCAGTGCCGAACAAATCGGGCGGCCACGTGTTCCCCACGCGTTCCCGAGGAGGCGGCAGATCAGGCCGCCTCGAGCTCAATGGCACTGTGTGAGGCCACTGGCTCGCATCAGGAGGCGGAACGCCGGGCATTCCTCACCGGATTTCTGGGCATGAGTCTTGGCCTGGCCCTCGCTTTGCGGCCCCAGGGCGCGCAGGCCGCCCCACGGCTCCAGGCGCCCGAGGCGCCAAACGCAGATCTGTCTGATCTGACGCTTCCGGACGGAACGCCATTGGATTGGGCCCAACAGCGTGGTTCGGATTGGGATCGCCGGCATCACCGCCCGCCGCAGCATCGCAGACATCACCGCCGCCATCGGCGCCAGCTCTGCCGTGTGCATCGCGACAGCTTTGGCAGGCGCATCCGCCGCTGCCATTGGGTCTGATAGGGGCCGGCTTTCAGCGCGTGAAAAAACGCTTTCCGCTCGTGCGAGGCTGGCCCTTGCCCGACCCTGACCGCGACCTGTCGCGGGCGCCGCGGCGTATCAATGGCGACAGGGCAGGGTGGTGCCGTGAGACATGCTCCGGCTCATCCTTTCACTCGCGAGCCGGTGCCTTCGCACCGGTGTGGATGGTCTGGCTCTGCGAAACGTGGTTGGGGGCGATGAAGCCATTGCGATAGAGCAGCGCCCCGGCCTCACCGCCTGTCAGGAAGGCAGCAAGCCCATACCCGCGCTGCCCGGTCCCGCGCGCGACGGCCAGACCATAGGACGCCGTCACCGCGCAGCCCTGGGGCAGATCGACGGGCGCGCAGGGGCCGGAGGGATCAAGCCCCCATGTGCCGGATTGGTAGCCGAGGACGATATCGGCCTGTCCCGTCTCGATCAGCCATGCGGCCGGCGCGCGCCCCGCCGGAACCTCTGACGCAAAGCCGCCGCCGAGCAGCCGGCGAGCCTTGGCGGCAAGCAGCGCGCCGGCGCCCGGCCGCAGCCGGTCGATCCGCGCGAAGACCATCTCGGCATAATCGCCCGATGGGTCGGCGCCCGGCGTCGAGGTCGCGAGCATGAGCGCCGGATTGAGCATGGCGTCGATCAGCCCGGCGGATTGGATGCCGAAATTACGGCGGACGACCGCACAGAACGGATTGCGGGCAAAGCAGATCGGCTCGTCGAACAGGCCAGCTTCGAACAATCGGCGGGGATGGTCCAGATTGGCGGACGCGAAGACATCGGGCGCCGCGCCGGCTTCGATGCGCTGGCGCAGCAGTCCGGCCGGGCCGAAGAGCGCCTCCACACGGATCGCGTGGGCCTGCTCGAACAGCGGCAGAATCTCCCCGAAAGCGCGGCGCAGGCTGCCCGCGGCATAGAGCCTGACGGGATCGGCGGCGGCGACCTCACTTGGCATGGCGGTCTCCCGGAACCGGCTTGCCGCCGTGCAAGACTTGGTCGCGCAAGACCTGGTCGCACAAGACCCGGCTGCGCAAGACCTGACTGCGGAAAACCGGGGCGAAGGCAGTCAGTTCCCGGCCCTCGGCTGTAAAGCGCAGAAGGCGCACCGGCACCTTGTAGAGTTCCGCGAGATGGGCCTCCGTCATCGTCTCGGCMGTGGGGCCGATCAGATGCCGTTCGTCGTCGCCCATCAGCAGCACCCGGTCGGCGATGGCGAGGGCGTGGTCGGGATGATGCGTCGTGAACAGCACTGCGAGCTGCCGGTCGTCGCAGATGGTGCGGATCAGCGCCATGACCTCGTCCTGATGGTGCAGGTCGAGCGCGGCGGCGGGCTCGTCGAGCAGCAGGATCGGTGTTTCGCCGGCGAGCGCCTGGGCGATCAGGACGAGCTGCCGCTCACCGCCGGAGAGCGACGTGAAGGCGCGTTCCGCCAGCGCCGCGATGCCGAGTTCGGCGAGGCAGGCGGCCGCGATCTCGCGGTCGCGTCGGCCGGGTGCCCGCAGCAGCGGGGCATGCCGCGTTCGCCCCATCAGCACGATCTCGAACGCGCTGTAGGAAAAGGCCGGCATGAAGGCCTGCGGCACGAAGCCGACGGCGTCCCCGACCGCGATGCGGCCGGCATTGGGCGCGATCAGCCCGGCGATGGCGCGCAGCAGCGTGGATTTTCCGCGCCCGTTGGGGCCGAGCACCGCGACGATCTCGCCCGCAGAAACCGTCAGGTCGAGCGCGCGGAACTGCCAGCGCCGGCCGTCATAGGAATGGCCGGCCTGCTCGGCCCGGATGCGGGGTTCAGCCATGGCCGCGCTCCGAGCCGGTGGCGCGCAGGAAGACGAGGGCGAAGACAGGCGCGCCGATCAGCGCCGTCAGGATGCCGAGCGGGATCTCGCTCTGGCTCAAGCTGCGCGCGACATCGTCGACCAGCACCATGAGCAGACCGCCGGCAAGCATCGCCGCCGGCATGAGGGCGCGATGGTCGGGGCCGACCAGCATCCGCGCCAGATGCGGGATGACGAGGCCGATCCAGCCGATCACGCCGCTGACCGCGACCTGGGCCGAGACGATCAGCCCGATCAGCGTCAGCACGAGCCAGCGCGTCGGCTCGGTCCGGACGCCGAGCGCCCGTGCCTCCTCCTCGCCCAGCGACAGGATGTTGATGCGCCAGCGCAGCAGCAGGAGCAGGACGGCGCCCGGCGCAAGCAGCCCCAGCATCAGCGCGAGCTTGTCGTAATCGGCGGTGGCGAAGGAGCCGAGCAGCCAGAACACGATGCGCGGCAGCTTCTCCTCGGCGTCGGCGAGATATTGCACCAGGCTCACCAGGGCGCCGAAGAAGCCGCTGACGACGACGCCCGCCAGCACCAGGACCAGCATGTTGCGCCGCGCCACCAGCGCGTTCAGCGCGTAGACCATCAGCAGGGCCAGCATGCCGAAGAGAAAGGCGAGCAGCAGCAGGAGCCCGCGCGGCCCGCTCAGCAGGATCGCGAGCGTGCCGCCGAAGGCCGCCCCGGTCGAGACGCCGATGATATGCGGGCCGACCAGCGGGTTGCGGAACACCCCTTGCAGCGCCGCCCCGCACAGGGCCAGCCCCGCCCCGGCCGCAAGCGCGGTCAGGACGCGCGGCAGCCTGACCGTCAGCACGACATGGCGCTCGATCGCATCCGTGCCGTCGAATGCGAGCAGGATCTGCCCGACACGGGCCGGTGAAATGCCGTAGCGGCCGATGCCGAGCGAGACCAGCAGGACGAGCACGAGCGCGCCTGCAAGAAGCGCCAGAACAAGGCCGGGGGCGGCGCGACGTCTTGTGCGCGCCACGCGGCGGTCGGCCCCCGCCGTCAATGGAAAGAATCGTAGCCGGTGCGGTAGAAGCGCCTGTAATAGGCGTCCGCCTCGGCCTGCATGTCGATATCGGCGAAGCGGTCGGGATAGAGCTTCTTGGCCATCCAGAGCTCGCCCAGCGCCATCGCCTCGGGCATGGGATAGCCCCAGGCCTTGGCATATTCCGGCATCAGGTAGATGCGGCCCGCCTTGACCGCCTCGATCGGCTGCCAGGCCGGGGCGCGCCGGATCTCCTCGACCACCTCAGGATAGCGCTCCTGCACGAAGATGACGGCGGGATTCCATTTCAGGACATCCTCCATCGTCACCTGCTTGAAGCCCTGCAAGGCGGCGGCGACATTGGCCGCGCCGGCACGGTTCATCATGATGCCGGTATATTTGCCCGAGCCATAGGTGTTGAGGTCGGGATTGGCCATATAGGCGCTGACGCGCTGCCCCGGCGCGACCGAAGCGAGCCGCTGTGCGACCAGCTTGCGCTTGGCCTGGGCATAGGCGACCAGCGCCTCGGCCTCGTCCTTGCGGTCGAGCACGGTACCGACCAGCCTGACGCCCTCGGCGAAACCGCTCTCATAGGCCGCCTGCTCATCGGCGACGACGGGGCTGACCTTGGTCGCCTCGCCCGGCGGTGCGCTCAGCAGCGAGATCGCGATGACGGGAATGCCGGCCTTCTCGATCTGGCCGATCATCTCCGCCGGCGCGTAGTTGGTGACGAAGACCGCGTCGGGCTTCAGCTGCAGCAGGGCCTCGATATTGAGCTTGGTCAGGCCGCCCGGCATCGGCAATTTTGCGAGCTCGGGAGCAAGGCGGACATAGTTCGCGCCGAGCTGCTGCTTCCACTGGTCGAGGATGCCGGCGAGCTTGCCGGTCGCGTTCATCTGGACGACGAGATTGAGCGTCTGGTGCTGGAGCACGACGGCCCGCGAGACAGTGTCGGGCAGCGTCACCGTCCGCCCTAGCTGGTCCGTGACGATCCGCTCGGCATGGCCGGACGTCGCCATCAGCGGCGCAAGCAACAAGGCGAGGAGAAGAGCCGGGACGCGCGATCTCATGACTATCCTCCCGCAAGCCGATGAAGCGTCGGACGTGCAATGCCGGGATGCCGGATCGGCATCGAGGCGCTGTATTCAACCGGGAATAGCGTGCGATGCCTTGGGCGGCAAGCTGGCTGGAGGCTTGGTTCTTCAGCTTCCGCCTCCTCGCTCCACAGCGGCTTCGCCCTCCTGAGTCGGCTTAACGTCGCCCTAACGATCTAAGTCCATGTTTCTCCAAAGCCTTGCCTGAGAGACATCCATGCCGACCCGCCGTTGCTTTACCATGTCTGCCTTGACCTTTGCCGCTGCCGGGCTCGCGGGATGCGGCACGAGAAGCAGCGTCGGCCTGCCGGCTGTTTCCCCAGCCAGAGCGAGCCCGACGCGTACATTGGCGCGGCCGATCTACGCCGAAGTCTATACGGATTATCCAGGTGAGCGGTTTGCGGTCCGGACGGTGGATTATCGAAAGGTTGATCCGGCCTATCTGCGCCAGACCGTCGAGCTTACGCGAGAGGAGGCCCCGGGCTCKATCATCGCCGATCCGGCCTCTTACCATCTCTATTTCGTCGAAACGCCCCGCGTTGCGACCCGCTACGGCGTCGGTGTTGGACGTGAGGGCTTCGCCTGGTCCGGCTTGGCGCGGGTCAACATGAAGCGGGACTGGCCCGATTGGGTTCCGCCCCGCGAAATGATTGAGCGTGAGCCAGCCATCAAGGCCCAGCTCGAGAAGACGCCGAGGGGCCTTGGCGTGCGCGGTGGCCCCAATAGTCCGCTGGGCGCGCGTACCCTGTATCTTTTCGGGGAAGGTCGGGATCTTGGCTACCGAATTCACGGCACTCTGGAGCCCTACAGTGTTGGCACCAACGTCTCGTCGGGCTGCATCCGGATGATCAATCAGGATATCGTGCATCTCTACGCACGCGTCGCCCCCGGAACGCCTGTTACCGTACTGGCTGCGTGACACTCGGCTGGGCGGCGCGGCGCTGTTCACGCCGCGACCCGTGCTCGGCTCCGACGGTCGGCCGCATCCGGGTTAGTTCCCAGGGGCCTTTCCCGCCTGCGTGTTGCTTTCGATCTGCGAGACGTGGTTGAGGGCGATGACCCATCCATTGTCGCGCTTGCGCATCAGGCGGGTGTTGACGCCGGTCTGGTTACCCGCCGCGCGCACCAGCTTGTAGTCGCTGATCAACTGGGCGGCATCGGGCCCCAGCATCTCGATGCGGATGTTCGAAAAGGCGAGCTCGCCCTGCGAACCCGGCCCGCCGCCATAATCGGCGATGTAATGGTCGAGCGTTCCCTGCCAGTCCTTCTGGATGCGGCCGCGCGAGACGAAGATCACATCGGGATTGGCGAAGCCAGCCATATAGCCCGCGAAATCGCCGCGGTTCCAGGCCGCCTGCATCGTGGCGATCACCGCACAGATCGCCTCTTTCTCAATGCTATCAGTCATTTGGAACGTACCTTTCAGAGCGCGTCAGAGCGCATTCTTGGCGACGGCCTCGTCTTCCTGACGCTGCCGTTTGATCAGGACTTCCTGGGCCGCCGAGACGAGATGGCGGCGCAGCGCGTTTTCCGCAGTCTTGGCGTCCTGATCCAGGATCGCGTCGACGATCTGCTGATGCTCGCGGCAGGAGCGCTTGATGCGTCCCTTGTCCTTGAGCTGGAATTTGCGGAAGGGCGCGAGCTTCAGCCGTAGCGTCTGGGCAACCGCGATCAGGTCGCTGTTATGGCTGCCCTGGAAGAGCAGGCTGTGAAACTGCGTGTTGAGCTCGGTGTAGCCATCGAGGTCGCCATCGTCGGCCAGCGCATTCATCTGGCGGTGCAGGCTTTCGAGTTCGGCCCGCTCCCGCATCGTCATCCGGTGTGAGGAGAGCCGGCCGCAGGTCGCCTCGAGCTCGGCCATCGCCTCGAACATCTCGTCGATGCGCTCCGTGGAAATCTGCGTCACGACCACGCCCTTATAGGGCTCGCGCTCGGCCAGCCCGCGGCCGCACAGGATATGCAGTGCTTCCCGGACGGGCGTGCGGGAGACGCCGAACTGCAGGGCGATGGAGGCTTCATCGAGCCGGGAGCCCGCCGGAAATTCGCCGTTGATCACAGCCTCTTCGAGCTGTTCGGCGATGAAATCACTGCGACTTTTCTTGGTGGCGGCCGGCACGTCCAGCATCGCGCGATCTTCAATTCCCAAGCTCGCCATCCCCTGAGTTGACCATCTCGGCCGATCCCGATGAGTACACAATCCTATTGCAATGTAGACAAAAAATATACAAAACGAGCCGCTCCCGCA
>NZ_JBFTLD010000218.1:0-21774 GCF_056396265.1 Allobosea sp. 05T422_2
CGCCTGACCCATGCGCCGCTGATCATCGGCGTGGTCTCGCGTGCGCGGCCTCATGTCAAAATTCCGGAATGGGAGCAGGAGCTTTCCGCCGGGGCCGTCTGCATGAGCATCCTCGTGGCTGCTCACGCGATGGGTTTCGGTGCTTCCTGGCTGACCAACTGGTTTTCGTTCGACCGCGACGTGCTCTCTGCGTTCGGCCTCGCTGATGATGAGCGCATGGCAGGCTTCATCCATATAGGCACGCCCGAAACCGTCCCCGCCGACCGGGACCGGCCGGTGCTCGCCGACATCGTCAGCAATTACGGGGCCTGAGCCGATGATCTACTCGACCGCGCTCCAGGACCACGGCCTGCCGCACGACCCGTTCAAGGCGATCGTGACGCCGCGTCCGATCGGCTGGATCACGGCGCTGAGTGCCAAGGGCGAGATCAATCTCTCGCCCTACAGTTTTTTCAACGCCGTCTCGTCGCGGCCGCACATCGTGATGTTCTCCTCCGAGGACAAGAAGGACGCGGTTTCCTTCATCGAGGAGACGGGCGAGTTCACCTGCTCGCTGGTCACCAAGGCACTGGCGCAGCAGATGAACCTGACATCGGCGCCGCTGCCGCGCGGGGCGAGCGAATACGAGCATTCCGGGCTCGCAATKGCCGAGTCAAGATTCGTCAAGGCTCCGCGTGTCGCCGGCAGCCCGGCCGCGCTCGAGTGCAAGCTGCTCTCCATCCAGCAGCTCAAGGATCTCGACGACAAGCCGGTGCCGCGCTGGATGGTGCTGGGTCAGGTMGTCGGGATCTTCATGGATGACGCCTATGTCCGGGACGGACGTTTCGACACGGCGGCGGCCCATCCGATCGCCCGCTGCGGCTATGCGGACTATGCCGAGGTCGACCACCTGTTCTCGATCATCCGCCCGACCGGCGGCTGAGCAGGGCCCGTGCCGCGGCCGCCGGACGAGGATGACGACTGGCGAATGACCGTCAATCTGCTTGCGATCATCGCCACGCTTCTGCTGCTTGGCGCCGGAATCTGGCTGCTCTTCGGACTCGATCGCGCGCGGAAGGCGCAGGATTGCCTGTCCTCGACACAGCGCAACTGCCGCCAGATCCGCGTTCCCTGATCGAACCTGGGAAACCGATTCTTCAGAATCGGTTTCCCAGGTTCATCGACCCAGCTTCTCAGCCCGCCCCTTCAGGCGCTGTGCCCTGACAAGATGGGGGCGATCGAGCATCTCGCCGTTGAGCCCGATCACGCCCACACCCGGATTGGCCGCGAACAGGGCGATGATGGCCTCGGCCTTGGCGACCTCCTCGGGCGCTGGAGCGAAGACCTCGTTGATGACCGGGACCTGCGCGGGATGGATCGCCATCTTGCCGGTGAAGCCGTCCCGGCGAGCCGCGATGCATTCGGCGCGAAAGCCATCGGCATCACGGAAGTTTGTGAAGACGGTGTCGATCGCATCGACCTGCGAGGATGCGGCGGCGAAGAGCGTGAGCGATCGGGCAAGGCGGTAGGGATCGGCATAGGAGCCGTCGCTCAGCCGGTTGGTCTCGGCGCCGAGATCAGCGGACAGGTCTTCCGCTCCCCAGGTCAGAGCCGCGAGCCGATGGGTCGCGCCGGCATAGCTGCCGAGGCCGAAGATGCCCTTTCCGGTCTCGGTGGCGATCGGAATGATCCGCGTCGCGCCGTCCGGGAGTTCGCATTCGGCCTCCCGAACAGCGATCCTGGCGGCGAGATGCGAGACATCGGTGCCGCCCTCGGATTTCGGCAGCATGATCGCATCGGGGGCACCCGGCATGATCATGTCGAGGTCGGCATCGCTGAGCCCGGTCGTGAGTGCATTGATGCGCACGATCAGGAGGGGCCGCTTCGCCTGCTGGCGAGCCGCCTTGAGGAAATCCAGGCTGATGGTGCGGGCCTGGGCCTTACCGTCGAGTGCGACGGAATCCTCCAGGTCCAGGATCAGCGCATCGGCGCCGCTCTCCAGGCCCTTCTGGAGCTTCTTCGGGCTGTCGCCCGGTACGAAAAGGAGCGAACGCATCCGGTCAGACCGCGATCGTCGTGGGTTCGGGGTGTTTGCGCATGAAGGCCTGGCGGCGACATTGGGCGACCAGGGTGCCGTCCTGCTTAAAGGCGCGATGGTGGAACTCGACGATCCCGGCATCGGGTCGCGAGCGGGACTCACGCTTGCCGACGATTTCGGTGACGCAGTTCACGGTGTCGCCCTCGAAGAGCGGGGCAGGGAAGGTCACGTCGGTCATGCCGAGATTGCCGATGGTGGTGCCGACCGTGGTGTCGTTGACGGAGATGCCGATCATCAGCCCCAGCGTGAACAGGGAGTTCATCAGCGGCTTGCCCCACTCCGTCTCGGTCGCGCAG
Organism: Allobosea sp. 05T422_2; assembly: GCF_056396265.1. Taxonomy (NCBI): domain Bacteria; kingdom Pseudomonadati; phylum Pseudomonadota; class Alphaproteobacteria; order Hyphomicrobiales; family Alloboseaceae; genus Allobosea; species Allobosea sp. 05T422_2. Next base: position 2,374 of record NZ_JBFTLD010000218.1, read on the forward strand.
AAATGCGCATCGATATGAAGAGGTTGCGGATTCAAGGTCATGTTCGAGAAGAGCATGTTGTCCATCTGGGTCACGGTGCGCGTAAGCCCGTGCTCGATGACCGCGCCGACCTGGAAATCCTCGAAATAGATCCCGCCGCGCTTGTGCCGTTTCACCTCGGTCATGAACGCTCCTCCAATGCCGCATTCCGGCGCTTCAAGCCGGCTCGGTGATTCCGCGTGTTTAACGGTTCGCTTACCATAATCGGGGCAGTCTCCACAGGAGCTCCGGCACCTTGCGCTCGGGCTGCCCGAGAGTCTGCATGTTCCTGTTCACTACGCCTACGACGCGCGAGACTGCACCGGCCAATCCGGTCGTCAATGCCATTCGCGACGGCGCCGAACGGAGCGGTGCCGGTTTCGATTACCTGCTGAAGACGGCGCAGCGCGAATCGGCGCTTGATCCCGATGCGAAGGCCAAGACCTCGAGCGCCACCGGGCTGTTCCAGTTCATCGAGCAGACCTGGCTTTCCATGGTGAAGCAGGAGGGGCCGAAGCAGGGGCTTTCCAATTACGCCAATGCGATCAGCGCCGACGAGACCGGTCGGCTCAGCGTGCCGGACGCCGCGACGCGAGAAAAGATCCTGCAACTGCGCAATGATCCGCAGGTGGCTGCCGTCATGGCCGGGGCACTGACCCAGAAGAACCGCGACCAGCTTGCCTCGACGCTCGGTCGCCAGCCGAATGCCGGCGAACTCTACATGGCGCATGTGCTCGGCTCGCGTGGCGCGAGCGACCTCATTCGCGCCGCCGGCAACGATCCGACGCGGGTCGCAGCCAAGGACTTTCCCGAGGCCGCTTCGGCCAATCGCAACATCTTCTTCGACAAGGCCGGCCGCGCCCGCACGGCCCAGGAGGTCTACGGCGTGCTGGCGRCGAGCCATGCCAACACGCAGCTTGCCGCAGCAACCACGACCGGGAGCGTCAACTCCGCGGCCGGCACTGACCAGCCGGTGCCGATTGCTGCCGCATTGGCGCCTGGCCGGGCCAAGGGGCTGATCGGGCTGTTCTCGACCGAGGGCTCGCGCCAGCCGGTCTCCAAGGCGGTGGCCAATCTCTGGACGACGCCGCGTAGCGATGCTTCGCGTCTGGCGGCGCTCGATCCGGCCGACCGCTATTTCCCGCGGCAGGGCGCAAGCGACGCCGCTCCGTCTCCTCCGTCCGCCTCACCGGTGCCCGCGAACCMACCGACTGCTACAACTGCTCCCTTGCCGCCATCGCGCCCGCTCGACCTGACCCAGGCTGGGAACACCGTACCCAAGTCCGCGGCGAAGCCGCGTCGTGCCCCGCTCGATCTTTCCGCCTTCATGGTCGAGCGGAGCKGCACATGATCGTTCGCCGTTTCCTGCTCTGGGCCCGGACCGCCAATGCCGAAGCCCGTGCCTCCGGCGCAGCCGCGCTTGCGGGTGCCTATTTGCACTCCGGTATGTCCGACGAGGATCGCCGCGAGGCCGAAACGGCGCTGATCGCCCTGATCGACGATCCGTCGCCCCTGGTTCGCCGCGCCATCGCCGAGGAGGTCGCGACCTCGCCGCGTGCGCCGCGTGCGCTGATCCTCAACCTCATCGCCGAGCAAAGCGACGTGAATGCACTGGTTCTGGCGCATTCACCGGTGCTGTCCGAGGCGGACCTGGTCGATGCGGCTGCCGTCGGGGATGCTCTGGCGCAACGCGCGATTGCACAGCGGCCGTGCCTGCCGACCAGTGTTGCGGCAGCACTCGCCGAAGTCGGCTGCGAGGAAGCGCTGCTGGCCCTGGCAGGCAATCGCAGCGCATGGATGCCGAGTTTCTCGCTTGAGCGCATGTTCGAGCGCGCGGGCGGCTCCGGTGCCTTGCGCGAGGCGCTGCTTGCCCGAAACGATCTGCCCGCAGGACTACGCCAGGCCATTGCAGGGCGGATGTCGGATGCGTTGGCGAGCTTCGTCTCCGGCTGCGGCTGGCTGACGCCGGAGCGCAGCGCAAGGCTGGCGCGCGAGTCGACCGAGCGGGTTGCCGTCGCTCTCGCAGCAGGCGGCGAAGACAGCGATGCGCCTGYGATCGTCGAGTGCCTGCGCGAGAACGGCCGGCTGACGCCGGGGTTGATGCTGCGCTCGCTCCTCAGTGCAGAGCCGGCCCTGGCGGAGGCGGCGTTCTCGTCCCTTTCCGGTCTGCCGCTCGCTCGCGTGTCGGCGATCCTCCGGGACCGGAGTGGCGCGAGCTTGCGGGGGCTGTATCGGAAGGCCGGCATGCCGGGCTCGTTGCTGCCGGCCTTTGCGGCAGCAATCGMCGCATTGAACATGTCCGGCTTCGAACGGGTGAGCGGTACGCAGGGCATCGACCGCGCCATCATGGCCAGCGTCATGAGCTGCTGCGAGAGCCTTGAAAGCAGTGAGGCCGATTCGCTGAACGGTCTGCTGCGGCGGCTCGATGCCGAGGCGGCGCGCGAGGAAGCGCGGCTGATGGCGGATTCGTTTGCAGATGATGCGGCGCTCGCCCTGCTGGTCGAGGCCGATCCGTCCCTGCTCGTCGAACTCGACGAGGCGGATATTCGAAACGCTGCCTGAGGCGTCGTCGCCGGCTGGTCAGTAGCCGAATTGCTCGCGCAGGATGCGTTCATCCAGGCTGTGGCCKGGATCGTGCAGCATGACGAGGTCGATGTTGCGGTCGATCGCGATCGCGACCGAGACGACATTGTCGATCTGGATATGGTCGGCCATCGCACTGACGGGGCGTTTTGGCGCTTCCAGGACCTCGATCATCACCTGCGCCTGGTCGGGAAGCAGGGCGCCGCGCCAGCGCCGCGGGCGAAAGGCGGCGATCGGAGTCAAGGCCAGCAAAGGCGCATCGAGCGGCAGGATCGGGCCATTGGCCGAGAGATTGTAGGCTGTCGAGCCCGCAGGCGTCGCGAGCAGGATACCGTCGGAAATCAGTTCCTCCAGCCGCACCTGGCCATCGACGGACAGGCGCAGCTTCGCCGCCTGGTAGGAGCGCCGGAGCAGGGACACTTCATTGATCGCCTTGGCACGGTATTCCCGGCCATTCTCGTCGATCGCGAGCATCGAAAGCGGGTGGACGATGCTGCGATGGGCGGCTTCCAATCGCTTGGTCAGGCCTCGCTCGCGGAACTCGTTCATCAGGAAGCCGACCGAGCCGCGATTCATGCCGTAGATCGGCTTTCCTGTGCCGATGAAGCGATGCAGCGTCTGCAGCATCAGCCCGTCGCCACCAAGCGCCACAATGACATCGGCGCTGTCGCAATCGGCATTGCCATAGCGCGCGACGAGCTTCTCCAGCGCGGCTTCGGCCTCTGGCGTCTCACTGGCGACGAAGGAGATGGCTGCGAAGCGCGCGGTCATCAGGGGGTCCGGATCAGCCAGGCTCAGGGGCAGGGAGCGGTTGGCATAGCACGGCGGTGACGGAAGGGGCGAGCCAGGGCAGGCATAAAAAGAGCCGGGGTCGCMCCCGGCTCGATGCGCGACGATGCCGCATGCCTCAGATGGACGTGGTCCATTGCACGGGCACGAGCTCGAAGCCGTTGCCCGATTTCGCGATGTAGCCGGTGGCCGGGAATGGCGCATGGTAGAACGCGACCTGCATCTTGTCGGCAGAGACCATGTCGAGCAGCCTGCGACGCGTGGCGGCAGCCTGCGGGCCATCCATATCGAACACCGCGGACCAGTCGGGATTGCGGGCGAAGAGGGCTGGGTGGTTGGTCGTGTCCGACATCACCATCATCCTTGCCGTGCCGGAGCTGAGCGCGAAGGTGGTGTGGCCGGGCGTATGGCCAGGCGCCGCGATGGCGGTGATGCCCGGCAGGATCTCCTTGCCGGCCTCAAACTGCTTCACATCCTTGGAGACAGGGCCGAAGACGCGGCGCACGCCGCCAAATGCCCCCTTCATGGCCTCGGGCGCGGCGTTCATCTTGGCGTCGTCCATCCAGAAGGCCCATTCCGCCGCCGGGACCATGACCTCGGCATTGGGGAAAACGGCCGTGCCGTCCTTCAGGCGGAAGCCGTTGATATGATCGCCATGGAAATGGCTGAAGACGACCGTCGAAACATCCTTGGGATCGAAACCGGCGGCACGGAAATTGGCGAGCCAGGTTCCGGAGGTCGGCGCGCCCGAATCGCCATTGCCGGTATCGATCAGGATGAGCTTTCCGCCGCTCTGGATGGCGAGCGTCGTAAAGGTGATGTTCAAGGCATCGGCTGGCAGGAAGGCCTGCGCCATCGCCGCCTTGACCTCCGCGAGTTCGGCATTGCGGACGAAGCCCTCGAGCTGACGACGGGCGAAGCCGTCATTGATCGCGGTGAGGACCATGTCCCCGATCTTGTAGCGATAGTATCCGGGGGCCTGATTCACGGGGGCTCCTTGCGCTTGAGCCGGTGTGAACCCGGCGGGTAAATCCAACGTGGTGGCAACAGCGAGTGCGCCGGCACCGGCAATCACGGTGCGGCGCGACGGACTAAAAGGCGGCATTGCAGTCTCCCTAGGCGCGTCTTCGGCCTGGGCAGCAGCCTAGCGTCCGGTTCGGGGGCTTCAACCGCGCGGGATTGTTGCGGGGTCAACTTTCCGTGAGCGGTGCGTTTATGGTGCGCTGGCCGTCTGCGGGGATGCGTTGGTCGTGCGAAGGGGCGCTGGCAGCCAGCAGTCCGTCATAACGTGCGAGGGCCCGCAGCATGGCCGCGCAAAGGGCCAATGAGCCGAGCATGGCGTTGCCCGAACATTCCGCGACCAGGGCCTGGAAGGCAGCGCTATCCTCCTCGGCCAGGCATTGCAGGCTCCAGCTCCACTCCGGAGCCTTCTGGCGCAGGAGGTTGATCGCGACGTCGATATTAGCGCTGACCAGGCCGAGCGCCTTCCAGAGCGAACCCTGCTGATAGATGCCGCCCATGGGCGTGCGGCGGCCGACGAGATGGCTCGGCTTGCGCCGTACGGTGAAGCCCAGCGCCTCATAGATATCGGCATCGAGCGCGCGATCGGGCTTTTCGGCCGTCTCGCAACGCTCGGCCAGCGCGAGCAAGTGTTCCCGTCTGTCCATGGCCGTTCGCCCAGCCCGGAGGCTCTCACACCATCGCTTGCACGTTCGTGCCGCTAACCGGTCGCGCGAAGCGAGCCAGAGATGTGTGGTGCCGGATGAGGGGATTGAACCCCCGACCTTCGGTTTACAAAACCGCTGCTCTACCGCTGAGCTAATCCGGCCCGGTCAGCCAGATGCGGTTACCAGCCGCGCGCGGCGAGGGCAAGATCGGTTACCGCTTGCCCAAAGAAAAGCCCCGCCTCCAGGGAGGCGGGGCTCGTACCTGTCGGTGATGGGCCGATCAGTTGTTGTCGTAGGTGAGAATGTCGCGATCCTTGGTCTCGGGCACGAAGAGCATGCCGATGACGAAGGTCATCATCGCGATCACGATCGGGTACCAGAGGCCGTAGAAGATGTCGCCGGTGCCAGCCACCATGGCGAAGGAGGTCGCCGGCAGCAGGCCACCGAACCAGCCGTTGCCGATATGGTAGGGCAGCGACATGCCGGTGTAGCGGATACGGGTCGGGAAGAGCTCGACCAGGGCGGCGGCGATCGGGCCGTAGACCATCGTCACATAGATGACGAGGATCGTCAGGATGCCGATGATGGTCAGCGACTGGGCGTTGAACAGCGCGTTCATGAAGCCGGTCTTGACGATCCGGGCGTCGCCCGCCGCGGGATAGCCGGCGGCGACCGCTTCCTTGGCGATGTTGGCGGCGAAGCCGGCATCGATCGCGACATCCTTGCCGTTGACCGTGACCTTGGCCGCGGTGCCGGCCGGGGCCGGGACCTGGGTGTACTGGATCGCCTGCGAGGCGAGCGTGCGGCGGGCGACATCGCAAGGCTGGGTGAAGGTGCGCACGCCGACCGGGTCGAAGACCGAGCCGCAGCTGGCAGGATCGKCGACGACCTGAACCTTGACGTTCTCATGGGCTGCGGCGAGGCCGGGATTGGCTGCCTTGGTGAGCGCGCCGAAGAGCGGGAAATAGGTCAGCGCCGCGATCAGGCAGCCGGCCAGGATGACGGGCTTGCGGCCGATCCTGTCCGAAAGCGAGCCGAACAGGATGAAGCCGCCGGTGCCGAGGATCAGCGACCAGGCGATCAGCACGTTGGCCGAATAGAGATCGACCTTCAGGATGCTCTGGATGAAGAACAGGGCGTAGAACTGACCGGTGTACCAGACGACGGCCTGGCCGGCGGTGAGGCCGAACAGCGCCAGCAGCGCGATCTTCGCATTCTTCCACTGGCCAAAGGCCTCGGAAAGCGGTGCTTTCGAGCCGCTGCCCTCTTCCTTCATCTTCTTGAAGGCCGGCGATTCCTGCATCTGCAGGCGGATCCAGACCGAGATCGCCAGCAGGAAGATCGAGGCCAGGAATGGAATGCGCCAGCCCCAGGCAGTAAATTYGGCCTCACCCATGGTGGTGCGGATGCCGAGAATGACGATCAGCGAAAGCAGCAGGCCGAGCGTCGCCGTGGTCTGAATCCAGGAGGTGTAGAAGCCGCGACGGCCCGGAGGCGCATGCTCGGCGACATAGACCGCTGCGCCGCCATATTCACCGCCGAGCGCCAGGCCCTGCAGCATGCGCAACGCGATCAGGATCACCGGTGCGATCCAGCCGATCGAGTTGTAGCTCGGCAGCAGGCCGACCAGGAAGGTCGAGGCGCCCATGATCACGATCGTGACGAGGAAGGTGTATTTGCGGCCGATAAGATCACCCAGGCGGCCGAAGAACAGCGCACCGAAGGGGCGGACGAGGAAGCCGGCGGCGAAGGCGAGCAACGCGAAGATGGCGCGCGTATTCGGATCGAAGGCCGAGAAGAAATGCGCGCCGATCATCACGGCGAGCGAACCGTAGAGATAGAAGTCGTACCATTCAAAGACGGTGCCGAGCGACGAAGCGAGAATGACGCGCTTCTCTTCCTTCGTCATGGGGCGTCGCGTCGCCGCAGCCCCCGATGTCTGTGCTGCCATGCTCATGGCGTTCTCCCCTGAATAATGCCCGGCATCGGGACTATCCCCCGGGCCGCCCGTTTCCCTGTGGCTCGATTTCTTGCGACACGATGCCACTGCCTGCCGGGTGAAGTTTCGCTTGCACCAATCCGGCAATTGCACAGGAATGCGCTGACGCGAAATGTTGTGCAATCAAGCACTTGGTCTTGCATCGTTCGACGTAAGACTTAAGGCGTAGAGGTCTTTCCCTCGTTCCCGCACGCGGCGGATTTTCCCGGATTGGCAGTGCGGCGCTGACTGTCCTATAGTCAGCGCGAGGCCGACATGATGCGGGGAAGGGGAGCGCGCTGATGCCGCGCATCCATGCAACGTTGCCGCTGCTGGCATTCCTGGTTTTCCTGAGCCCGGTCAGCGAGGTTGTGGCAGCTGGGTCAGGCAGGGCTTTCGCGCCGGCCGGGCCGCCGTCCTTTGCGCCGCGAATGGCTCCTGGCTTTCGGCATTTGGCGCGCCAGAATGGACCGATATTCCGGCATGATCGTGCCCGACGTTTCCTGGGCAACCCGGGGTTCATCGGCGGCCCCTGGTATTCCCCCTCCGATTTCGGCCGCGACACCGTGATCCTGCAGGAGCGCGAGGCAGAGCGGACTATCGATCGCTCGCGCGATTATACGCCGGTGATGGTGGGGATTCCGCAGCCCCCGACGCCCGAGCCGGTGATCTACCGGCTGGAAGGTTCACGGCAGCGGCCGATTGTGCGCATCATCCGTGTCGGCGAGCAGGGGAGCTATGCCCGCGACGAGGACGGCGCCCGCATCCGCAATGTGCCCCGGCGCTGAGTGTCAGCGCCGCCGGCTTGCCGCATAGAGCGCGATCGCGGTGGCGTTTGAGACGTTGAGGCTGGTGATCGCACCCGGCACTTCCAGCCTTGCGAGATGGTCGCAGAGATCGCGGCTGCGCTGACGCAGGCCTTTCCCTTCCGCACCCATCACCATGACGAGTGGCCGCTGCAGGGCGATTTCGTCGAAGGCAGTCGCCCCTTCCGAATCAAAGCCGATTCGCTGGAAGCCGCGCTTGCCAAGCTGATCCAACGCATCGCCGAGATTGCGCACGGCGATCAGCGGAACATGCTCGAGCGCGCCGGATGCCGATTTTGCCAGCACGCCGGTTGCTGCCGGAGAATGGCGAATCGTGACAATCACCGCGGCAGCGCCGAACGCGGCGGCCGATCGCAGGATCGCTCCGACATTGTGCGGGTCGGTGATCTGGTCGAGCGCGAGCACGATCGCATCGTCGGGAAGGCTGTCCAGATCAGGCGAGGGCAGGGGATCGCAGACCAGATAGAGGCCCTGATGCACGGCATCTGGAGTGAGCAGGCGGTCGATCTCGGACGGGCGGACCAGCTCGGGTTCGAGCGGCAGCGTGCCGACCTCCTCGCTCAGCCGCTTCAGGGCGTTCTCCGTGGCGAGGAGGCGTCGAAAGCGTCGATTGGGATTGCGAAGTGCCTCGATGACCGGATGGACGCCGTAGAGCACGGCCTCGTCGATATCGCCGGGCCGGTGTGGCGGGGGGCCGGCATCGCGGTCGCGGCGTGCGAAGGGCTTGCCGCCGGGCCTGGCCGGCTTGGGGCGGAACGGCGCGGGCATGGGGACCTCCGAAGCGTGACGGCCCATGCCCTGCCACGGCGGGCGGCGCTTTGCCAGCCCGGACGACGGATTTTCGGTGTCGAGCAGCAGCGGACGCTGTCGCAGGCAAGAGGGATTGAGAGGGAACGGGATGGCTAGGACCGAGGATATCCAGCGCTTCGTCGTGATTACCGGTGGGCCCGGTTCCGGCAAGACGACGTTGATCGAGGCGCTCTCAAAGCGAGGATTTGCGACGTCTCCGGAAGCCGGCCGCGCCATCATTCGCGATCAGGTGGCGATCGAGGGACAGGCATTGCCCTGGGCCGATCGCGAGCTCTTCGCCGAGCTGATGCTGRGTTGGGAGCTGCGCTCCCATCAGGCTGCGAGGGAGCAGGCCGGGCTGGTCATTTTTGATCGAGGGGTTCCCGATATCGCGGGTTATCTGAGGCTCTCGGGACTTGGTGTTCCCGCGCATGTGGACAACGCGGCAAGACGGTTCCGCTACCGAAGCGTACAAGGAAACGTGGGTGAACCGGCTTTTTGCCGTTGACACGCCGGAGCCCGGTCACCATAAGTCCGCCCGCACCTGTTGCCCGTCACGAAAGTGAAACAGGCGCTTGGACAACGTTGCTTCACGGCGCGCGTCCACGACACGGCGGGGGAATGTCCCGAGCGGCAAAGGGGGCGGACTGTAAATCCGCTGGCTATGCCTTCGCAGGTTCGAGTCCTGCTTCCCCCACCACCGTGTCCTGTCTATGTTGATGTCGCCGTTCAGGCGGTGTCGCACCCGGCGCGGGTGTAGCTCAATGGTAGAGCAGCAGCCTTCCAAGCTGAATACGAGGGTTCGATTCCCTTCACCCGCTCCAACACTCTCGCCTCAGAATGGCGAAGAGCCGGCTCGGTGCATCCAGACAGGTCGGATAAGTGTAGCTCCTGCCTGAACACGGCGAGGTGCTCCATCGCCGGCCGAACACCTCGAAGCCGGCGCCGGGATACAAGATCTTCCCCCACCTTCTGCGCAAGCAGCCGGTTACGCGGCCTAATCAGGTCCGGGAAATGGATGTCTCCTACATCCCCATGGCGCGCGGCTTCGTCTACCTGAGGGCTGTCGTCGATTGGTTCAGACGCCGGGTTCTGGCCGGGCGTTGTCGATCACCATGGATGTCGCGTTCTGCATCGAGACGGTCGAAGAAGCGATGGCTCGCCATGGCAAGCCTGACATCGCCAACACGCATCAGGTCCGCGGTTCACCAGCCGGAAGTTCACCGCTCTGCTTATCGGCGCCAGCGTCAAGATCAGCATGGACGGCAGAGACGCCTGGCGCGCCAACGTCTTCGTCTAACGCCTCCGGCGATCAATGAAAGTTGAAGAGGTCCATCTGCGCGCCCATGGCGGCGTGTCCGAGGCTCGCGCCTCGATCAGGTGGTATCTGACCTGGCTCGCCACAAGTTCGTCGGCCAATCGCCTTTGCTTCTGCGCAGATTAGCCTCGATCTCGGCTGATTGACGCCATGAAGGTAAACAATCTTCCGGCCGCCTCGTACCGTTTTGGTACACGACGCTCCCCCACCCGTGGCTATCGCTCACGGCACCCAGAGAGAGGGAAGACCGCCTTGGCTCGCTTCGCGCATGATACGCATCAACGACACGACAACCATCACCAGCACGGTGATCACAATCCGCCCCAACCGCCCGAGACGCCCACTCCCCCCACCTCATCTGCTCCGGAATTTTCGGATCTCGGCGCCACGTTCAACGACGCGACCCGCGCGCTCGTTGGCGGCCTATGGCAAAACGCAGTCGAGGAAGGCGGCCAAGGCCATGGCAGCGTGGTGCGATATGTGGACGACCTCAAAGCGGTGGAGAGCGGTCTCCAGTCCGAGATAAAGGCAGGTCAATTTTCCGGCGACACGCTCACGCATATCCAGACGGTCTTGTCCGATATCACGACCGCGCTTTCGGCCGCGACAGCATCCGTGAATGGCGGCGGATCATTCGGCAGCGTCGCAAATGCCGAGGCTGCTCTGCGTGCAAGCCATCTCGAAATCCTCGATACCGTCAATAACGATCACACGCTTTCGACCTTGGCCACGCAGAATGGCGCGACCGGATTTCTCGCGGCGCCGGAGACGCTACCCGACGGCGTGACTGCGGCGACTGCGCCTCATGCCACCMTGGCCCAGATCGGTGCCATCTTCAACGATGCGGCCAATCGCATTCTYGGCGGTGTCAATTCGGACAACAAGGCGATCATCACCAGTGACATGAACGCCGTCGTCAGCGGCCTCAAGCATTTGATCGACGCGCAGCCCGCGCAGTTCGAGGGTCTCACCGGCATTCATGCCGACACCGTCATGAGGCAGGCGCAACTCGAAATCACCTATATCAACCAGGCTGGCATCGACCCGGACGCCGGCCGGGGCAGCAACGACAATATCCTGGACATGATCGATATCATCCAGGGGGATGCAAATCTGGCTGGTTTGGCCAGCCAGGGAGGCGTATCGGGCTTTTCCCAATTTCCTGACGCTCTCAATCCAACCCCGAGATATCAGGACAATGCCGCTCAAACGGCTTTCTGGGCAAACTTCATCGCGCAAGGCAACTCGCTGGGCCAGCGGGCAGAACAACTTGTCGGATCGGGCGATACGCATGCGATCAATGCCCTGATCAGCGAGTTTCAAACCTTCGAAAAGAACGCAACCAAGTTCGATCTGGCGCAGGGTGGGATCTTCGGGGCACGCTTCGACAATGAATTGACACCGAGCAGCACGCTCGGGGCCGAAGTCGATGCGATGATCAAAGGTCTCAAGACCGGCGATGCTGCCCTGGTCACGGCAGCTGCCGAGGTCATCCACGACAATGCCGCAGACGTGGGTGGCAACAACATTCCGATAACCGGCGGCCATTTCAACCCGGATGGCCTGACCGTGGCCCAGGTGCTGTCGACGGCGGTCACTGCGCCCGCGACCGCAGCCGCTGATCCGAAACCAACGCCGACACCTCCGGGTACGGTCGCTGACGCTGCCCCGCCTTCGTCACACGATCACGCGACAGCCGACATCCATCATTCACCGATTGTCGATACGGCACATCATCTCCATCACATGTGGGGATGACGTCGCGCGGGCAGGCTTCCAACTCCTGGTTCATCCATGGTGTTGGAAGCCGACTCGGCCGAGCGGCCGCAGACGGGAGGACGTCATTGTTGGCGCCCGAAAGCAGCGCTGCCCCCGCCATTGCGTGATCTGATTGGCGCGGACGTCGAACTGCCGCGCCAACTCCGGAAGCGTCCCGTCGCCTTTCAGCGCCGGCAACGACACCTTTGCCTTGAAAGCCGGTCTGTGGTTCCGACATGTCCGGCGCTTCGTGGCCTCTCCTGCTCACGGCCAACCTGCCGCGTTCAGGCAAACTGGACTTAGCCGACCTGCCTTAGCCGACCTGCCTTGGATTGCCCGAGCCGGCTCTGTGTCTCGCTCATGGCGGTCGCTTCATCGCGCCGCGCGGCTTGACGGGAACCGGCGCATTCTTGCCGGAAAATGGGGCGGTATCGCCCGTCAAGCACATGTGATCGCCGACACGTATCGGCCGGACAAAAAGGCGCAGAAGAGGCATGAGTCTCGCTCAAAGCTACGGACCAGAGATATTTCAATCCGGCACGATATCTGAGGGGCGCTCGATACCGGCATCTGACGATCCGGTCGCACGCGGGTTGCGCGACAGTGCGCGTCGCATGACCGGAATCGCCGTGTTCAGCGGCGTGATCAATCTGCTGATGCTGTCTGGCTCACTCTATATGCTGCAGGTCTATGATCGGGTGATCCCGAGCCGCAACATCGCGACCTTGCTTGGTCTTTCGCTCGTGGTTCTGCTGGCCTATCTCATTCAAGGCTATGCCGACGCGCTGCGCTCGCGCATGCTCTCCCGCGTCGGAACGCTGTTCGATGTCGGCCTGCAGGAAGCGATCCACACCGCGCTCGCCACGCTTCCTCTGCGCGGCGTGAAGCCCATCCTGATGCAGCAGCCGCTCCGCGATCTGGATCAGATTCGGGCGTTCATGTCGGGCATGGGGCCGACGGCGTTCCTGGACATGCCGTGGATCCCGATCTTCATCATCGCCTTGTTTCTGTTCCATCCGGCGATTGGCGTCACGGCCGTGCTTGGGACCGTTGCCATCATTGCGATGACAGTGTTGACCGAGCGCGTGTCGCGTGGGGCAGCCAGGGCCGCCATGGACAGCAGCGCGCAGCGCCAGGTCCTGGCGGATGCGACCCGGCAAAATGCCGAAGTGATCCGGGCGCTTGGAATGCAGGACCGATTCACGGCGCGTTGGTCGCAGGCCAATGAACGCTGTCTGCGCGAAAATGGCCGGGCCAGCGACGTCTATGCCAATCTCGGATCAGCTGCGAAGGTTCTCCGCTACGTGCTGCAATCCGGGATGTTGGGCATCGGCGCCTATCTCGTCGTGACCGACAAGGCGTCGGGGGGCATCATGATTGCCTCGTCGATCATGATGGGGCGGGCGCTTGCGCCCATCGAGGTGGCGCTTGGCAGCTGGAAACAACTTGTCGCTGCGCGTCAGAGCATTGCCCGCTTGCGCGAAATCCTCAAGGTGACCGCTGCTCCTCCCGCGCCACCGGTGATGCTCCCGCGCCCTTGCCGCGAACTCCTGGTTCAGGACCTCGCCGTTACCGCACCAGGCACGGATAAAGCGATCGTCTCGCATATTTCATTTTCGCTCACGGCGGGCATGGGATTGGCGCTTCTCGGCGCGAGCGCATCGGGAAAAACCTCGCTGTCGAAGGCCCTGGTCGGAATTTGGCCGGTCAGCAATGGCGTGGTGCGGCTTGACGGCGCAGCGATCGATCAGTGGCGCAATGAGGACCTGGGGCGTCATGTCGGCTATCTCCCGCAGGATGTGGCCTTGTTCGACGGCACCGTCGCAGAAAATATCTGCCGATTTGAAGATCAGGCGACGTCCGAGGCCATTTTGAAGGCCGCGCAGATAGCGGGCGTGCACGACATCATCTTGCGTTTGCCGGAGGGATATTCAACGCGCATCGGCGAAGGCGGCATGTCGCTCTCGGCGGGGCAGCGCCAGAGGATTGGATTGGCGCGCGCGGTCTACGGTGATCCGTTCCTCGTCGTGCTCGATGAGCCCAATGCCAATCTTGATGCGGAGGGGGAAGGCGCATTAGCGCGCGCCATTCAGATCCTGCGTCGCGACAAATCCATTGTCATCGTCATCTCGCATCGTCCCAGCGCTCTCTCCGAACTGAACATGGCGATGGTCCTCCACGAGGGCAAGACGGTTGCATTCGGCCCCCGCGACGAGATCTTTGCGCGCGTTCACACAGAGAAGACCGTGGCAACGCGCCGACCTGCGACAGTGTCAAGCGCGAACCAGATTGGCCAGACACAGGTTGCCGAGGTCGTTCCCTCGTGAACCGCAGTGGCCCCACGCAGCCTCCGGCGCATCTCAGCCCGCCCATCGCACCTGTCGACCCGACGCCGTTGGCGCCCGTGCCAGCCCATGTCGCGTCGGCCAATGGAGCTCAACGGCAAATGTTGCATATCGATACATCCCGATCGACTGTTCACCCCAGGGGAAGCGACGCCGCGGCTACGCCGGCAAGTGACCGATTGATCGACAGGCGCCGCGCCGAGCTGACGGCTGGCACGGCGGATGCCCGGAATGATACTCTGGCGTCGCGGGTCGAACGCGCGTTCAACCGCGAGCTCAGGATTGGCCTTCGGGTTTTGATCGGTGGCGGAGTCTTGATCGGTGCGTGGAGTGCATTGATGCCGCTGGCCGGCGCGGTCGCCGTTCCCGGCAATCTGGTCGTTCAATCGAACGTCAAGGCGATCCAGCATCCGACCGGCGGAATTGTCGCGCAGATTCCGGTCCATAATGGCATGCGGGTGAACGCTGGCGATCTGCTGCTGCAACTGGATGCAACCCAGGCGCGGGCGAGTCTCCAGGTGGTGAGCAAGCAGCTTGATGAATTCCGGGTTCGGATTGCACGGCTGATGGCCGAGCGCGACGCTCACGCGCAGATCGAAACGCCGCCCGAGATGGCCGCGCGATCGGCAGAGACCGGTGTCAACGCGCTCCTGGCGTCGGAAGAGTCGCTGTTCAAGGCTCGTGCGAATGCGCGGCAAAGCCAGAAGGACTTGCTGCAAAGTCGTGTCGCGCAGCTTGGCGAAGAGATTTCAGGCCTCGATGCCCAGCTCAAATCCAAGGCAAGCCAGCTGGAATTGATCGGGGGCGAACTCTCTGGAATCAAGACGCTGTATGACAAGAAGCTTGTGCCGCTGACGCGATTTACGACCCTGCAGCGAGAATCCGCACGTATCGAGGGCGAGCGGGGGCAACTGATCTCGGCAATCGCCGAGACAAAGGCAAAAATCGGCGAGGCACAGCTTCAGATCGTAAGGATCGATCAGGACTTTCGGACCGATGTCGTGAAGGAACTCGGCGAGGCCAGGGGCAAGGAGGCCGAGCTCGTCGAGCGTGGCGTTTCCGCGCGAGACCTCCTCGACCGGATCGATATTCGTGCACCGACCTCGGGCGTGATTCACCAGCTTGCCGCGCACACGATCGGCGGTGTCGTCCGCGCCGGCGACACGGTCATGGAAGTCGTGCCGGATTCCGACGATCTGCAGGTCGAGGCGCGGCTCCAGCCCAACGACATCGACCAGGTGCGGTCGGGTCAGAAGGCGTTCATCCGCTTTTCCGCCTTCAACCAACGTGTGACACCGCAGCTGACGGGTGTCGTATCGTATGTTTCTGCCGATATCAGCCGCGACCAGCAGACCAATGCTCCGTTTTTCACGGTGAGGGTCGCCCTTCCTAACGATGAACGTCGCCGGTTGGCCGACTCGCCGCTCGTTTCGGGGATGCCGGCGGAGGTCTTCATGCAGACAGGGAGCCGCACAATGATGAGCTACCTGCTGAAGCCGATCTCCGATCAACTGCAACGTGCCTTTATCGAGCGCTGACACGGGGGGCGAGTTTTTCGGAAAGCTTCGCCTCGACTATGATCGGTTTGATGCTCTTCTCGACGAGAAGATAGAAGACAAGCAGAAGAACCTTCCGTTCGCCCTGCATCGTCATCGTTGACTGGTGTCTGCCCGGGGTCGACAGCCGAGCCGGACCATGTCCGGCCCGGATGGTCAGGTCCCGGCCTGTTCTCTATCGATAACAGGACACGATGACGTTTCGGCGCGCGGGCGGGTGCCGCAGCGTGGAATATCGAAAAAATGTGGAGTTATCGAACGATAAATCCCTCAACTTCGGCGGAGAAAACGTCTATCTAAGAAATTACTGTGCCTCGCATGGCTATCGAGATCGCGCTGCCGGGTAACAGGACAAATTGGATCTGTTGGCGGCGAAGCTGTCGAATATAGCTCGCAACAGGAGACAGGACGATGGGAACGGTTCAACGGGCATGCCTGCTGATCGCCTGCGGGATTGTGTTGTCGGGCTGCCAGGTGACGCAAGAGAGGGCTGCGCAGCTTGCTCCTGTCTGCGCGATTCCGGTCAATCGGACAGTTCAATCCATGTACTGGCTTGAATGCCAGTCGGTCTATTCGTCCTCGGGCTATTATGCGAAGCGCTATTAGGAACTGGCCGAGGGGCGGACGCACGCCGCYCRCCATGTCTGGTGGTGCCCCTCAGCCCTGACCCCGCACATTGCTGCCTGCGGCAGGTTCGCCTTCGACGAGACTTGCGTCAGCGCGAGGATGGCGCGGCCGCCCCGTTTTGGCTTCTGCGGGATCACCATTTGCGTGCAGAGCGTTTGCCTGCGGCCGGGCTTTGCCCTGCACGCCGCTCGCCCCCGACGCGAATTCGGGTGGATGTTCAAGGCTCGCGATCTCGCCTAGTTCTTTTCGGCCCTTCAGCCGCACGGACACGCGCGCCGCATGACCCTGACCGATATCGCGACGAGAACCTACAACCACGGCTGGCGGCTCGACCCGATCATTCGCAGCCTGCTCGATACGGATTTCTACAAGCTGCTGATGCTGCAGATGATCCGGAGCTTTCATCCGGATGTGCAAGTCACCTTCTCGCTGATCAACCGGTCCCGCCATATCCGGCTTGCCGATCTTGTCGATGAGAACGAGCTCAGGGCGCAGCTCGATCATGCCCGCGGTTT
Source organism: Allobosea sp. 05T422_2 (assembly GCF_056396265.1). Classification (NCBI taxonomy): domain Bacteria; kingdom Pseudomonadati; phylum Pseudomonadota; class Alphaproteobacteria; order Hyphomicrobiales; family Alloboseaceae; genus Allobosea; species Allobosea sp. 05T422_2. Next base: position 19,144 of record NZ_JBFTLD010000218.1, read on the forward strand.
GCGCTTCAGCAAGAAGGAATTGATCTGGCTCGCGGGCAACAGCTTCTACGGCAGGACGCAGATGTTCTCGCCGGATTTCCTGGCCTGGCTCGCCGAATTCCAGTTGCCGGAATACGAGCTCAGGCGGGTGGACGGCCAGTACGAACTGCATTTCAGCGGCCCCTGGACGCACAGCACGATGTGGGAGGTGCCGGCCCTGGCGATCATCAACGAGTTGCGTGCGCGCCGGGTGATGGTTGGTCAGAAGCGCTTCTCGCTCGATGTGCTCTATGCCCGCGCCAAAGCGAAGATGTGGGCGAAGGTCGAGCGTCTGCAGCAGTTGCCGGAACTGCGCCTCTCGGATTTCGGCACGCGGCGCCGCCATGGGCATCTCTGGCAGCGCTGGTGCGTGGAGGCGCTGAAGGAGGGGCTCGGCCCACGCTTCACGGGCACATCGAATGTGCTGCTCGCCATGGACAATGATCTCGAGGCGATCGGCACCAACGCGCATGAGCTGCCGATGGTGCTCGCGGCGCTGGCAGACAGCGACGAGACGATGCTGGGTGCGCCCTACCGTGTGCTCGAGGAATGGAGCAAGGTCTATGGCGGCAATCTGCTGATCGCATTGCCTGACGCCTTCGGAACCACCGATTTCCTGCGGCGCGCGCCCGACTGGGTTGCGGACTGGACTGGGTTCCGTCCCGATAGTGCCCCGCCGATAGCCGCCGGCGAGCAGATCATCGCCTGGTGGCGCGAGAAGGGGCGCGATCCGCGCGAAAAGTTGCTGGTCTTCTCGGATGGGCTCGACGTCGCCGCGATCGAACGGGTCTACCAGCATTTCGATGGAAAGGTGCGCATGGCCTTCGGCTGGGGCACCGATCTCACCAACGATCTCGTCGGATGCTCGCCGGACGGTTCGCGCGCGCTCGATCCGATGTCGCTGGTCTGCAAGGTGACGCGGGTGAACGGCCAACCGGCGGTGAAGCTCTCCGACAATCCCGACAAGGCTTCGGGCGAGCCAGGCGAAGTCGGCCGCTATCGGCGGGTGTTCGGGGCGCACGCCGTATCTTCGCAATAGGGCGAGGCGAGTGCCGGCACGGGGGCGGTTTTCCTGCGTGCCCAATACCTTGGTTCAACTGGCGCAATGATTTCGGGATCGTTAACGCCCGCCAGTCGCATTTTGCGCAGGGGGCATTTCGACGCCATGATTCGATTTCTGCTTGCAGCCGTTCTGGGCACGGCGCTTGCCGGCTGCGTTACGCCGGACCGAGGACTGACCTTCTCGGAGATACGCGATCTCAGGATCGTCGACGTTATCGTCGAAACGCCAAAGCCCGTCGACGGCCAGACAGCCATAGTCTGGCCGAAGGCTGGAATGGCCTATGCCGGCACGCAGATGCCGGCATCGACCCGTCCCGTTTCCCTGGGGCGTGATCCTGCCGGAGCGGGCAATGGGCCGACGCCGGAGGAGGCTGCGTGGGATGAGAAATTCATGGCTCTCAGCCGGAGCGCGGCTGCTCGGACGCAGATGTACAGCACGCTGGCGCAGATCACTCGCGACAGCTTCCGAAAGCGCTTTACCGAACAGCCTTCGGGCAAGCACGCGGCCAAGCTGAAGGTCGTGGTGAGGTCGCTGATAGCTCCCGGTGGGCAGGCGAATTTCAGCGCGGACGTGATCGTGCTCGATGGGGTGACGGGGCGGCCGCTGACGCAATACCCTAACCTGACTGGCGTCAGGGCTGCATCGACTGCGGTCGTGCCTGCCACGCCCGTGGGAATCCTCATCGGGTTTGCTGCGCTCGCCATTGCCGACCAGATCCGGGGTGATCCAGCGTATGAGGCGATCGACAGTGCCTCCGCGTCGTTTTCCGCCTGGCTCCTGCGCGAGTAGCCGTGGCGGGGGCGTGGTTCGTGAGGGGCATTTAGGGGCTCCGGCCTTGGCCGGCTTGCGGTTGCTCGCCAAGGCCACGGACGGGGAGCTTTCTCGCGAACAGATTCCAGTGCCGGCTCACTGAGGGCGGCGGTCTCGTGACGATGCCCTGAGCGCAGGACGCATGCGGTTGGGGTGACGCGGTGCGCGGCTGGCGTCATCTCGCCCGCCACAGCTTGCATCGACGCGCAAAACCCCCTAATGCGACCCCGTTTTCCGGCCGGGGATGGCCGTCGTCGAGGAAAAGGTGTCATGGCCAAAGAGAAGTTTGCGCGGACGAAGCCGCACTGCAATATCGGAACGATTGGTCACGTTGACCATGGCAAGACGTCTTTGACGGCTGCGATCACGAAGGTTCTGGCCGAGTCTGGCGGTGCGTCGTTCACGGCGTATGACCAGATCGACAAGGCRCCKGAGGAGAAGGCYCGCGGCATCACGATCTCGACGGCTCACGTCGAGTACGAGACTGCGAACCGTCACTATGCGCATGTCGACTGCCCCGGCCACGCCGACTACGTGAAGAACATGATCACGGGTGCGGCGCAGATGGACGGCGCGATCCTGGTCGTGTCGGCTGCCGACGGCCCGATGCCGCAGACGCGCGAGCACATCCTGCTGGCGCGCCAGGTCGGCGTTCCGGCGCTGGTGGTGTTCATGAACAAGGTCGACCTGGTCGACGACGCGGAGCTGCTCGAGCTGGTCGAGATGGAGATCCGCGAGCT
>NZ_JBFTLD010000219.1:0-11457 GCF_056396265.1 Allobosea sp. 05T422_2
GGGTGATGCGGTCGCCATCGACGGCGTCTCGCTTTCACCCGCCACGCTCCTGGCGAAATTGAACGATCTCGGCCGCGACAACGGCATCGGCCGCCTCGATCTCGTCGAGAACCGCTTCGTCGGCATGAAGTCGCGCGGCATGTATGAGACGCCCGGCGGCACGATCCTGCACGCGGCGCACCGGGCGATCGAGTCGATCACGCTCGACCGGGGMGCGGCCCATCTCAAGGACGAGATCATGCCGAAATATGCGGAGCTGATCTATAATGGCTTCTGGTTCTCGCCTGAGCGCGAGATGCTGCAGGCGCTGATCGACAAGAGCCAGGAATTCGTCGCCGGCCAGGTTCGCCTGAAGCTGTACAAGGGCGGCGTCCACGTTGTCGGCCGCTCCAGCCCCTATTCGCTCTACGACCAGGATCTGGTGACCTTCGAGGAGGGCGCAGTCGCCTATGATCACCGCGACGCGGCGGGCTTCATCCGCCTGAACGCGCTGCGCCTGCGGACACTCGGCCAGCGCAAGAAGAAGCTCGGTCTCTGATCGGGCTTGTCCCTCACGCGCTGCGGCGTTCACCGCTGCAGCGCGGACCGGACCGCGCGATGAAAGAGAACGGCTCGGTCGCGCGCGAAACCGATCAGGCTGGCTGAGCCCGATCAGAGCGAGGCGCCGATAGTCTTGATCAGTCAGCGGCCGGGCCGAGCGTCCCGGCCCTGATCAACGAGGCTTGCAACAGCGTCAGGTGCGCCAGCGCAAACGCTCGGGTGCCAGCGTGTTCTGAAATGCCACGCCCGTGCGCCGGGCCGCGGCATAGTCACGCTTCAGCCGGAAATACCATTGCGCCAGCCGGTCGGCCTGACCCATCAGCAGCATTGTCGGCTTGCGCTCGAGACCCTGCTGGGCAAGTTCCAGGATATCCTGGTCCTGACGCAGAAAGGCCCGGGCGGCCCAGCGGATCGGCAGGGCCAGCGGCACCAGTTGCGGCAGGTCGGAGAGCAGCACATTCGTCAGCAGCGTCCGCTTCGCATCGATCGGCGTCGCGAAGGTCGCGTTCACGATGGTACGGTTGCCCACGGTGATCCGCTCGATCCGTTGTCCCGGCAACAGGAAATCCACTTCGGTCTGCGGCCGGCCGAGCAACCGATAGCCCCTGGAGTTCGCCGCTGCCCTATGGGCCGTCATCCGGAAGCCAAATGGCAGAGGGGCGAAGTCCTTGGTCTTCTCCCGCGCCGTCGCGGTTGGCCGCCACCACCAGGAATTATGGACGTAGCCGACATGGCCAGGATCGATCAGGCTGAGCACGCATAGATCGTAGGAGGCCTCGACCAGCACGGAAACGGACACGCGGCACCGCGGTACGCGCTGCAGCATCAGCTCGGGAACCGGCGGGGCCTCGGCCGGCTGCGAGCCCAGATAGACCCAGATGATGCCGTCCGCCTCTCGCACCGGAAAGCCCTGGACCCTGACCTGTCCGGGATCCGTCGCATCATCATGAACCAGGGTCGGCATTGCCAGGCACTGTCCGTCCGTGCCGAAGCGCCAGCCATGGAAGGGACATGTGAGAGCCACCCCGTCGAATTGTCCTTGCGATAGCGGCGCGCCCCGATGCGGGCAACGATCACGCAAAGCGAAGACTTCACCGCTGCGCCTGCGACCGATCACGATCTGTTCGCCAAGGATCGTCACGCTCTCGCGGGCGCCGGGAGCAAGTCGTCCCTTGCTCTTGGCGCAGTACCAGGCTTCGCGTGGCGGCTCGCGAAACTCGCTGGCCGCCGGCACCGCCTGCGCCACAGCATCGATCGGCGGGATCACTGAAACTGTCATTCGGGACCTTGGGTATCCTATGCCGCGCCGAAGGCTGGCGGCTCAGGCTCAAGGTCGACCTGGGGATTGCCGGTGCATTGCAGGCTGGTCTCGAAACGCACTGTCGCGCTCGGGGTGCCGGTTCGGATGCTCCCAAGGGCACTCGCGCCGGCGCAGCTAGAGCATCGGCCCAAAAAGTGGATTGCGGTTTTCGGGAAAAGCCGATGCAAGCACAGGTGACCTAGGCCGCGCAGATGAAGTGGCCGAGCTTCGTCACGGCTTGTCGACGATCCAGGTATGGGGCCGATCGCTGCCCTGCGCGAGCTCCTCGTGCCAATCACCCCGGGCATCCTGATAGACGATGCCGTCGGTGACGCCTGGTCGCTTCTGGCGGGCAGCGGCCTTGTTGGCCGCCTTGAGCGCGGCGTCATGCGACCGGAAGGTCTCGGATAGCGCACCGCCGACCTTGTAGGCCCAGCCGCCATCGTGCTCGACGATCTCGTACTTCACCATGACCATGGCCGTCCTCCGAGGATCACAAGCGGAACCGCCGGACGCCCCTCGGGTTCCACCGCCTCGAAGATAGTCCGAGCCGGCCCGATGATGAAGACCCAAATCGGCTTCGGCTACTCGCCGTTACCGCTATCAGCCGCGCGCAAACCTTCGAGCACCGGCATCGAGGTGACGTGATAGCCGGCATCGACATGATGAACGTCGCCGGTCACGCCGCCCGACAGATCCGAGAGGTAGTACAACGCCGAGCCACCGATCTCCTCGAGCGTCACCGACTTGCGCAAGGGCGAATTGGCCCGCTGCCATGAATACATGGCGCGCGCATCCGAAATGCCGGCGCCGGCAAGCGTGCGCACCGGCCCGGGCGAGAGTGCGTTGACGCGGATGCCGCGCGGACCGAAATCGGCGGCGAGATAGCGCATGCTCGCCTCGAGCGCCGCCTTGGCCACACCCATCACATTGTAGTTCGGCATCACCCGCGTCGATCCGCCATAGGTCAGCGTGATCATGCTGCCGCCTCTGGGCATGCGCTCGGCGGCGCGCTTGGCGGCTTCCGTGAAGGAGAAGCAGGAGATCACCATGGTGCGCGAGAAATTCTCGCGGCTGGTGTCGGCATAGAGGCCCTTGAGCTCGTTCTTGTCGGAGAAGCCGATGGCGTGAACGATGAAATCGAGCGTGTTGCGCTCGGGATCCCCACCCCAGGCCTCGTCGATCGCAGCGAAGGCGCCATCGACGCTTGCGATATCCTCGACATCGCAAGGCAGGACCAGCTTCGATCCGATGCTCTCCGCCAGCGGCTTCACGCGCTTGCCGAGCGCTTCGCCCTGATAGGTGAAGGYCATCTCGGCGCCATGGGCGTGGAGGGTCCGCGCAATGCCCCAGGCGATGGAATTCTGGTTGGCGACGCCCATGACGAGGCCGCGCTTGTTATGCATCAAGGGGAGCATGGGATGACTCTATTCGGGTCTTGGAAGGGTACTTAAGCAACAGGAAGTAAGACTGGATCAGGCGGGTAGGCTTGGCTCTTGCTACAGATGCTTGGCGATGGCTGCGGCCGTCGCCTTGGATGATGCCAGCGGCACGATCTCGAAGCGCGCGAGATCGCTCCATTCCAGCACCCATTCCTGCAGCACCGCGACATCGTCGCATTCCATCACCTGGAAGCAACGCGCCAGGTCTGCCTGGATCCAGCTGTCCACATAGCGCAGGCCATCGGGCATCATGCGGCCACGCTCGTGGAAGCGACGATAGATGTCCTTCACCCGCGCCTGGTCGAAATGCTCGATGACCATGAACAGCATGGAGGCTCAGACCTCCAGCCGCTTCATCACGATGGTCGCATTCGTTCCGCCGAAGCCGAAGGAATTCGAGAGCACGCAACCAAGGCCGGCATTGTCGATGCGCTTGCGCACGATCGGCATGTCGGCAAAGGCGGGATCGAGCTCCTCGATATGGGCGCTTTCGCAAATGAAATCGTTGTTGAGCATCAGGAGCGAATAGATCGCCTCCTGAACGCCGGTCGCACCCAGCGAATGGCCGGTCAGCGACTTTGTCGCCGAGATCGGCGGGCTCTTCTCGCCGGCGCCGAAGACCTCGCGGATCGCCTCGATCTCCTTGGCATCGCCGACCGGGGTCGAGGTGCCGTGAGGGTTGATGTAGTCGACCTTGGCCTTCACGCCCTGCAGAGCCATCCTCATGCAGCGCACCGCGCCCTCACCGGAGGGGGCCACCATGTCGTAACCGTCCGACGTCGCGCCATAGCCGACGATCTCGCCATAGATGCGTGCGCCGCGCGCCTTGGCGTGTTCCAGTTCCTCAAGCACCACCACGCCGGCCCCGCCGGCGATGACGAAGCCGTCGCGCCTGACGTCATAGGCGCGCGACGCCCGTGACGGCGTCTCGTTGAAATTGGTCGACATGGCGCCCATAGCGTCGAACAGGACGGAGAGCGTCCAGTCCAGTTCCTCGCAGCCACCAGCGAAGATCACATCCTGCTTGCCCCACTGGATCAGCTCATAGGCATTGCCGATGCAGTGGTTCGACGTCGCGCAGGCCGAGGAGATCGAGTAGTTCACGCCCTTGATCTTGAACCAGGTCGCAAGCGTAGCCGACGCGGTCGAGGACATGCCCTTGGGCACCGCAAACGGGCCGACCTTCTTCGACGATCCGCTTTCGCGGGCCTTGTCATAGGCGTCGATCAGGGCGCGGGTCGAGGGACCGCCCGAGCCCATGACGATGCCGGTCCGCTCATGGCTGATCTCGCCGGCCTCGAGGCCGGCATCCGCAATCGCCTGCTCCATGGCAACATGGTTCCAGGCGGAACCGCCGCCATGGAAGCGCATGGCGCGACGGTMGACCACGCTGGCGGCGTCGAGTGTCGGAGCGCCGCCGACGCGGCTGCGGAAACCATGTTCCGCAAATTCTGGCATGAAGGCGATGCCGGATTTGGCCTCGTGCAGCGAGGACAGCACTTCCTGCGTATTGTTGCCGATGGACGAGACAATGCCCATCCCTGTGACCACAACGCGTCTCATGCTCGTTTCTCCGGCTTTCTCGTCACGGACCGGACCTCGCGGAGGTCCGGTCTATCTTCTCAATCACGCGCAGATGGACCGCTCAGACGGCGAGCGCAAGGCCGGTGCGCGGTTTTACTCAGGCGCCTTCAGGCTTGAACAAGCCAACGCGCATATCTGAGACCGTATAGATTCGCTTGCCATCCGCCTCCAGCCAGCCGTCGGCGATGCCGAGCACAAGCTTGGACTTGAAGACCCGCTTGAATTCGACGCCGTAGACGACCTGCTTGACGCTGGGCAGGACCTGGTCCGCGAATTTCACCTCKCCGACGCCAAGTGCCCTGCCCCGGCCCGGCAGCCCGAGCCAGCCGAGGAAGAAGCCGGTGAGCTGCCAGAGCGCATCGAGCCCGAGGCAGCCCGGCATCACCGGATCGCCCTTGAAATGGCAATCGAAGAACCAAAGATCCGGCCGGACATCGAATTCGGCGCGCACGAAGCCCTTGCCATGAGGACCACCATTCTCGGCGATCTCGGTGATGCGATCGAACATCAGCATCGGCGGCAGCGGCAACTGCGCATTACCAGGTCCGAAAAGTTCCCCGCGACCGCAGCTGAGGATCTCCTCGTAGCTGAATGACGACTGACGCTCCATACTGCCCCGCTCCGTATCGACCGTTTGGCCAAGCCCTATCCGGCATTGGCGATGGTCATGTGCTCTCGGAGCCGTGCGTAACACGGGCCTGCGCCGAAACGAAAGGGCGCAACCCGGGTCTTCCGCCCGAAAGATCGGCGATCACAGGCTGCGCAAGCCTTGCCAGGCCGTCATGGCGGCCACCAGAACAAGCAACGCACCGACCGCACGACCAACCAGCATGGTTGCCTGGCGGTTGCCCGCAAGCACGGTGCGGCTGCCTGCCGCAGCGAGTGCGAGCGAGCCGTAGACCGCAAACTGCGTCCCGGCGATGATCAGACTCAGGATCGCGGCCTGCAACCAGATCGCGCCCGCCTCCGGCCTCAGGAACTGCGGGAAGACGGCCAGCATGAAGAGATAGGCTTTCGGATTCAGCAGATTGGTCAAGGCCCCCTGCCGGAACGCTGTCCAGCTATTGCAACGCCGCGTCTCCAGGACCGGCGCGAAGGATGCGCCTCCGCGCAGCAATGCAAKGCCGATCCAGGCGATATAGGCCGAGCCCAGCAGCAGCATGACGTCGAAGGCCATCGGCACGAGCCGAAGCACCGCACTCACGCCCAGGACACCCACCACGACATGGCAGATGCCGGCCGCGATCACTCCCGCCGTCGCATAGAGGCCAGAGCGGCGCCCACCGGCGAGCGCGTTCGCCAGCACGAAAGCCATATCCATGCCCGGCACGATGACGATACCGAAAACCAGACTGAAGAAGAGCCAGAGATGTACGGTCTCGGACATGGCAGCCTCCGAACCATCAGCCGCGATCATGCGTGGAGAGGCACCCGAATCCTGTCAGGAGGCTGGCGGAAGCTTGCGAGGGCGAAAGCAAGGCCTTACATCTCATCTAAACTAGGCGCCGCATCATCGCGGCACGCCGATCACTGCAAACCAGAAGGACCGAGCCTGCGCATGAGCGATCTGATCTCCCAGAACCAGGGCTACGGATCGAGCGATCGGCAGGGCTGTCCGTTCCATGACGTACGCCAGCGGCTGCGCCGCGTCGGGCTTCGTCCGACACGGCAGCGCGTTTCGCTCGGTTGGCTGCTGTTCGCCAAGGGCGACCGGCACGTCAACGCCGAGATGCTCTATGAGGAAGCGATGAAGGCGCGCGTGCCGGTGTCGCTTGCGACCGTCTACAATACGCTGCACCAGTTTACCCAGGCCGGCCTGCTGCGCGAGCTCGCAATCGACGGCGCCAAGACCTTTTTCGACACAGACAATAGCGACCACCATCATTTCGTGGTCGATGGCGAGAATACGGTGATCGATATTCCAGCCTCGGCGGTCGACGTCGCTGCTCTGCCGGAGCCTCCGACAGGTTACGAAATCGCTCGCGTCGATGTCGTCGTGCGTTTGCGCAAGATCGCCGGCTGACRCAACGCGTCCAGCCTTCACTCACAGGATGCCTATGCTGCGAGCCCTCTGCGCGGGCATTGTTGCGTCGCCAGGAGACCATGCGTGACCAATGAGCCGAGCAAGGCCCTGATCTCCCGCCGCAGTCTGACCGGCCTCGTGGCCCTGGCGCTGGTCACTCCCGCCGGAAGCGCGATCGCCTCGCCGATGACATTGCGTGGAACGGTGTTCTTCCGCGAGCGCATCGCGCTGCCACGGACGGCGATCGTCGAGGTCCGCCTGCTCGATGTCTCGCTGGCCGACGCGCCCGCCAAGACGATTGCCGAGACACGCCTTCGGGCGCGCCGCAATCCGATCCGTTACACGCTGCGTTTCGACCGCGCGCTGATCGAGCCGCGCTGGACCTATGCCCTGCAGGCGCGCATCACCGACGGCGAGCGCCTGCTGTTCATCAACACGACCCGCCACACCGTCTTCGACGGCGGCCGCAACGACACGACGATCCGGGTCGAACATGTCGCCCGCGACCAGGCTGAAGCGCCGCGACCAGCCACGCCGGTCGGGCGCTGGCTCGCCGAGGATATTCGCAGCGGCGGCGTGATGGACCGGCTGCAATCGGTGCTTGAGCTCGCGGCGGACGGCAAGGTCAGTGGCACGGGCGGCTGCAACCGCATGAGCGGCAGCGCTAAGATCAGCGGGCCCCAGATCGCCTTCGGCCCGCTCGCCTCCACGCGCATGGCCTGCACGCCGGCTGCGATGAATCAGGAAAGCAAGTTCTTCGCAGCGCTGGAAGCCGCTCGCGGCTGGCGCATCGACCAGCGCCAGGACAAGCTCGTCCTGCTGGATGCGGGCGGCTCGCCGATCATGCGTCTCGCCAGGATGTAGCGCGTAAAGGGATCAGTCGACCTTCTCGTTCGGGTAGACCCCCCAGAGACGCTCCTGCTTGATATAGCCGTTCATCTTGGCGACGCCGACGCGGCACCAGGAATTCGCGCAGTTCACCACATTGACGATCACGCCCGGCTGCAGACGGGCGGTCACGGCCGATCCGGCGTCGGCGTTCGCATGGAGCGTGAAGACCTCGTCCTTGACCTTCGACCAGGGGGCGACAAGGGCCGTGCGCCGCCCCGAGAGCAGGCTGTGAAGCACCCAGCCCTCCGAGCCGTCGGCATCGCGCACGCGGCGCCAGGTCTCGAATTCGGCGGTGATCTCGACGGGCAGACCCGCACGCTGGAACACCCAGCTCGTGCGATGCTCCTTGGAGGGGCCTTCGCGCAGATTGACCCGGTCCGACTTCAGACTGACATAGCGCGGGATCGGCAGCCCGGTCACGGAACCGGCCGTMATGTCCTGGGCGAGAACAGCCGAGCCTGAGCCGAGATTTGCAAGCATTGCCGCCGCCAAAACCAGGCTCCGCATCATCAGACCGCTCATCCGCACCATCTCCGCATCATGTTCGTGCTCCGCCATGGTCCGGGTACCCGGCGAAGGGTCATGTTGTCATCCGACGCGCCGCCTTCTAGACACGAACCAGCGCGTGAACACGTCGTTCTCATTCCTGATACGCCTTAGTTAATGGCGGGTTGAGGCGGAACGGCGGCGTTGTCGCAGGGCTGCGGGGAGAGGAGCCGTCAATGACGAAGAAGAAGCCGCTGGTCGTGGTCACACGCAAGCTGCCGGCCGTCGTCGAAACGCGCATGCGCGAGCTGTTCGACGCCCGTCTCAATATCGATGACGCCCCGATGAGCCAGGCTGCGCTGGTCGAGGCGGTCAAGACCGCTGACGTGCTGGTTCCGACCGTGACCGACCGGATCGATGCCGGGATCATCGCCCAGGCTGGCGATCAGTTGCGCCTGATCGCCAATTTCGGCAATGGCGTCGACAATATCGATGTCGCCAGCGCCGTGCAGCGCGGCATCACCGTGACTAACACGCCAGGCGTGTTGACCGACGACACGGCCGACATGACGATCGCCCTCATCCTGGCCGTGGCGCGACGGATTTCGGAGGGCGCCCGCATCATCTCKGACGACGAGTGGGGCGGCTGGTCGCCGACCTGGATGCTGGGCCGGCGCATCACCGGYAAGCGCCTCGGCATTGTCGGCATGGGCCGGATCGGCCAGGCGGTGGCGAAGCGGGCCGCGGCCTTCGGCCTCTCGATCCATTATCACAACCGCCGGCGCGTCGATGCGCGCATCGAGGAGGCACTCGACGCGACCTACTGGGATTCGCTCGACCAGATGCTGGCGCGGATGGATATCGTCTCGATCAACTGCCCGCACACACCGGCGACCTATCACCTGCTCTCGGCCCGCCGTCTGAAGCTGATGAAGCCCGACGCCATCCTTGTGAACACGGCGCGCGGCGAAATCGTCGACGAGACGGCGCTTGCGCGCATGCTGGAAGCGGGAGAACTTTCCGGCGCCGGTCTCGACGTGTTCGAGCACGAGCCCGCCGTGAACCCGCGCCTGCTCAAGCTGGCCCGCAGCCACAAGATCGTCGTGCTGCCCCATATGGGTTCGGCAACGCATGAAGGCCGGGCCGATATGGGTGAGAAGGTCATCGTCAACATCAAGACCTTCATGGATGGTCACAAGCCGCCGGACCGCGTGCTGCCGAGCATGCTGTAGGCGACGGCCCGATCGGGCCAGAACAGCTCCCCAGGATCCGCTTGGTCCACCCAATTGAAGGCAAGGTCAGGCTGCAGCAGCTCGCTCAGCCGGAGGAAGCCGGCATTCCGACAGGCTGGCGAGATCGTCGAGATCGGCCGCGTGCTTGCGTCCCCAGTCGCATAGGGACCGGATGATCGGCTCCAGGCTGTGCCCGAGTGCGGTCACGGAATAATCGACGCGCGGCGGCACTTGCTGAAGGATCTCGCGATGGACGAGCCCATGCTCTTCCATCTCGCGCAATTGCTGGATCAGGACCTTCTGGCTGATCCGCGGCATCTGCTTCTTCAACTCCGTGAGACGCCTCGGCTGATCGAAGAGCTGGTAGAGGATGATCGCCTTCCAGCGTCCCGCAATCACCTTCAGCGCGCGCTCGACCGGCTGTACCGGCAGGCGCTTCATCGGATCGGCCATGGTTACCTTCCGGTCTGTAAGAGACAAATCGGTGTGTAGTMGTTGGACCGCATCATAGCCCAGAACGCCCGGCAGGATCATTCACTGTCGCGAGGCGCCCATGAAGGCCATCCAGATCAGCCGCTTCGGCGGCCCCGATATGCTCATACCCACCGACGTCGCGAAGCCGCTCCCCCGCCCCGGCGAGGTGCTGATCCGCGTCCGCGCAGCCGGGGTCAACTTCTTCGAGACGCTACAGAGGCAGGATCGCTATGGCGCGACGCCCGTTCTGCCCATGATCCCCGGCGTCGAGATCGCCGGCACGATCGAGACTCTCGGCGAAGGGGCCTCCGGCTTTCAGCGCGGCGATCGGGTCGCCGTCCCGCTCTTCGCGGCCGGCATCTTCTCAGGCGGCTACGCTGAATATGTCGCAGCCGATGCGGCTCACGTCGTTGCGCTCCCCCCGGGCCTTCCGTTTGAGACAGCCGCGGCCCTGATGGTGCAGGGCCTGACAGCCCTCCATCTCTTTCGACAGGCACAGCCTGCGGGCAAGACAGTCCTGATCAATGCCGCAGCAGGGGGCGTCGGCAGCCTGCTCGTGCAGATGGCCAAACATGCAGGAGCGAAGCGTGTCATCGCGGCAGCAAGCTCGCAGGACAAGCTCGCCCTCACCCGGGACCTCGGGGCCGATGCGGGCGTCGATTACACGCAACCCAATTGGGGTGTTCAGGTCCAGGCCGCGACCGGCGGCGCGGGGCCCGACATCATCTACGAATCAGCGGGCGGAAAGATTGCGGTGACAAGTCTGGAGCTGCTCGCTCCCTCTGGCTGGATCGTCCTCTTCGGAGCGCTGAACACCCGGGATGCTGGACTGGACATGTCCCAGTTGCAGAAGCTCATCTCCAGCAATCAATTGCTTGCCGGTTTCAGCCTGCTGCCGCTACTGACCGCCGAGAACGTCAAAACCGACCTCGCCATGCTATTCGGCCTGGCCGAGCGTGGCGAGCTCACCGTGCTTTCCGGCGGCAGCTTTCCCCTGGAGCAGGCGGCCGCGGCGCATGAAGCATTGGAAAGCCGGCGTTCGGCCGGCAAGATCGTGCTGGTGCCCTGAGCGAAGCGAGGCCAAGAGCATGCCGCGAAAAGTGGCAACGGTTTTTCGCATAAAGCATGCTCTAAACTATGAGAGTCGATCACGCTGTGGAGCGTCAACAGGTTGTCCTCGTCGCGAGCGAGTCTGCTGATGGGTGTCTTGGCCTGGATTCCGCCGTGGGGGCGATGCCAATTGTAATGATGGAGCCAGCGCGGCAGCTCTTCGGCTCTGCGCTCTGAGTGGGGATAGGGTCTGGCATAGGCCCATTCGCGTAGCGCCGTCTGGATGAAGCGTTCGGCCTTGCCGTTGGTCCTGGGCGTGTAGGGCCTGGTCCTGATCTGGCGCAGGCCGAGCTCGCGGCAGGCGTGGCGGAAGGCATGGGCTTTGTAGCAGGGGCCGTTGTCGGTCATGACGCGCGCGACGGAGACGCCGAGGCC
>NZ_JBFTLD010000220.1:0-11456 GCF_056396265.1 Allobosea sp. 05T422_2
CCCCCGGCAGCGAAGCGGAAGCACGCGCCGCATTCGCGGCCCTGCAGCGCAAATATCCCGGCCAGCTCGGCGGCCAGTCGCCGATCGTCAAGAAGACGGATCTCGCTGGCGGAAAGACCGTCTATCGCCTGCGCATCGGGCCGTATTCCCGCGAGGATGCGGCAACGATGTGCACGCAGCTTCAGGCTGCCGGCGGCCAGTGCTTCATCGCCAAGAACTGATTGCCAACTTCGAGATGATCAGACCGCCGGTGGCTTCTGCCACCGGCGGTTTTCCTTTGCCGTGTGTCGCGGACAGGGGGCGGTGTTATGTCGTGCTGTGTTGGCAGGGGCTGGGCGTCCGGGATCGCGGTCAAAGACGCACGCGTCGAATCCGGGTAGGGCATGCCCTGAAACGATGACACCGAACTCAGGAGGACATCCATGGATCGCCGTACTTTCGTCAAGGCCTCAGGCGCCGGAGTCGCAGCCGGTGGCGTGACCATCGCTGCGCCGGCCATCGCGCAGGCCCAGCCGAAGGTCAGCTGGCGCCTGACCTCGAGCTACCCGAAGAGCCTCGACACGCTGTTCGGCATCAGCACGCAGATCGCCAAGCGCGTCGCGGAAGCGACGGACAACCAGTTCCAGATCCAGGTCTTCGCGCCGGGTGAGATCGTGCCGGCATTGCAGGCGCTCGATGCCGTCCAGAACGGCACCGTCGAGTGCAGCAGCACGCTGTCGAGTTTCTACATTGGCAAGAACCCGGCCTTCGCCTTCGAGACCTCGCTGCCTTTCGGCTTGAACACCCGCCAGCACAATGCCTGGCTCTATCAGGGCGGTGGGCTCGAGCTCTGCCGCGCCTTCATGAAGACCTACAACCTCCACACCATCCCCTCGGGGAATACCGGCGCGCAGATGGGTGGCTGGTTCCGCAAGGAGATCAAGACGGTCGAGGATCTGAAGGGCCTGAAGTTCCGGATTGCCGGCCTCGGTGGCACGATCCTGGCGAAGCTGGGCGTCGTGCCGCAGCAGATCGGCGGTGGCGATATCTATCCTGCGCTGGAGCGCGGCACGATCGACGCAGCCGAATTCTCAGGTCCGCTCGACGACGAGAAGCTCGGTTTCCAGCGCGTCGCCAAGTACTATTACTATCCCGGCTTCTGGGAGGGCTGCGCCAATGTCAGCTTCATCGTGAACCTGGAGAAGTGGAACGCGCTGCCCGCTTCGTACAAGGCGATCGTGGAAGCGGCCTGCGCCGAGGCCAACGCGCTTTGCGTCGCGAAATATGACCACGGCAATCCCGACGCCCTGCTGCGCCTCGTCGCCAGCGGCGCTGAGCTCAGGCCGTTTCCGCAGGACGTGATGGTCGCCGCCTTCAAGGAAGCGCAGGCGCTCTATGGCGAGCTTGCGGCCAGCAATCCGGCCTTCAAGACCTTCTATGATTCGTGGTTGCCTTACTGGCGCAAGGAACAGCTCTGGTTCCGTGTTGCAGAACTGCCCTTCGACGCGTTCAACGCCGGCATGGCGCAGCAGATGCGCTGAGCCTCGATGTGCTGAGCCTCCTGGGCTCTGCCAAATAGGTCGAGAGCGAAGCCCGGGGCCAGTTGGTCCCGGGCTTCTTCCGTTAAGGCGCCAGAGCGGGAATCATGCGAGAAGACGGCTTCCGCTGCTTTGCAATCCGCCTCGGGCCTGCTTCATGAAATCCCGCGCCTTCATTGCCGGTTGCCTCGGCACCAGCCTCACCCCTGACGAACGCGCCTTCTTCCGCGATGCCAGGCCCTGGGGCTTTATCGTCTTCAAACGCAACACCCAGACCCCGGAACAGACCGCGGCGCTGACCGCGGAAATGCGGGAGGCCGTGGGCTGGCATGCGCCGATCCTGATCGACCAGGAGGGTGGCAGGGTGCAGCGGATGGGGCCGCCACACTGGCCGGCCTATCCGCCGGCGCAAGCCTTCCTTGGGATCAACGACCCCGTGCAACAGCGCGAGATCGTGCGGCTCTCGGCACGGCTGATGGCGCATGATCTCAAGGCCGTCGGCATCGATGTCGATTGCCTGCCGGTACTCGACGTGCCGGTCTCCGGCAGCCATGACGTGATCGGCAACCGCGCCTATGCCCATGACCCCGACATGGTCGCGCGCCTCGGCCGCGCGGCGGCGGAGGGACTCCTGGCGGGCGGGGTGATCCCCGTGGTCAAGCATATGCCCGGCCACGGCCGGGCGCGGGCCGATAGCCATCATGACCTGCCGGTCGTCGACGCCTCGCTCGAGGCGCTGCGCGGGCATGATTTCCGGCCGTTCCGACATCTCGCCGACATGCCGATGGCAATGACGGCACATGTCGTGTTCACGGCACTCGATCAAAGGCATCCGGCCACGGTTTCGCGTCGGGTCGTCAAGGAGATCATGCGCGGCGAACTCGGCTTCGACGGCCTGATCATGACCGACGACATCTCGATGAAGGCGCTCTCAGGCAGCTTCGCGGRGAAGTCGCGGGCGGCGATCCGCGCCGGGGTCGACGTCGTGTTGCATTGCCACGGCATCATGGAGGAGATGATCGCCGTTGCCGGCGCTGTGCCGGACATGACGGGGGCACGGGCCCGCCGCGCCGCGATGGCGCTCGCCCGGATCCGGCATGAGCCCGAGCCGCTCGATGTGGAGGCTGCGCGCGCCCGGCTGACCAGCGCCCTTGCGTTGGGCGGCCGATAGTCGGAACCTGCGTTCTCAGGGGTGACAGCTTGGGGATGCGGCGGGAATGGACGCCGAACTGCCGTTCGAGGACGAGGCCAGGCCGGCACGCACTGACGGCGAGCCGGCGCTGCTCGTCGATGTCGACGGCTATGAAGGCCCGCTCGACCTGCTGCTCGACCTGGCCCGGCGGCAAAAAGTCGATCTGCACCGCATCTCGATCCTGGCGCTTGCCGAGCAGTATCTAGCCTTCGTCGAGCAGGCGAGGGCGCTCAGGCTTGAGCTTGCCGCTGACTATCTCGTGATGGCGGCCTGGCTCGCCTATCTGAAGTCGCGGTTGCTTTTGCCCGAACCACCGAAGGGCGAGGGGCCGAGTGCCGCGGATCTGGCGACGGCGCTGGCTTTGCGGTTGCGCCGGCTGGAGGCGATCCGCGCGGCGGCGCGGCGGCTGGCGTCCCGGGAAAGGCTGGGACAGGACGTCTTCGCCCGTGGTGCGCCGGAGCCGATCGTTGCCGGCGCCCGCCCGGTCTGGGAGGCCGAACTCTACGATCTGCTCTCGGCCTATGGCCAGCAGCGCCAGAAGCGGGCGCAAAGCCATATCTCCGTCGGGCATCGCATGGTCTGGTCCCTGGTCGAGGCGCGGGAGGTCCTGCAGCGACTGGTCGGCGAGGCGGCGGACTGGACGGCGATCGACCCCTACCTGACCCGCTACATGGCGAGCCACGGGCTGCCGCAAAGCGAAATGCGCGCGACCGTTCGTGCCTCCGCGCTGTCTGCCATGCTGGAGATGGTGCGCGAGGGAATTCTCGATCTGCGCCAGGATGGTGCCTTCACGCCGCTCTATATCCGGCGGCGCTCGGCGCGGCCGCCGACCCTGCCGCTATGATGGCTCGGTGACGATGTCTGCGGCGCCTGAGCGGATCGACGATGACGTGGGGAGCGAGGCGCAGCTCTTCGCCCAGTCGCTGCGCATCGTCGAGGCGCTGCTCTTCGCATCGGCTGCACCGCTCTCGGAAGAGGAACTCCGCCATTCCGTGCCGTCCGGCGTCGCCGTACGGCAGCTCCTTGCCCGACTCACAGACATCTACGCGACGCGTGGCGTCAATTTGCGGCAGGTCGCCGGAAAATGGGCGTTTCGGACCGCACCGGACCTCGGCTACCTGCTGGCGGCCGAGGCGGAGCCGCCGCGCAAGTTGTCGCGGGCGGCGCTCGAGGTGTTGGCGATCATTGCCTATCATCAACCGGTGACACGGGCCGAGATCGAGGAGATCCGGGGCGTTGCCACCGCCAAAGGTACGCTCGACATCCTGCTCGAAGCCGGGTGGGTCAGGCTGCGCGGGCGGCGTCGGACGCCGGGCCGGCCTGTGACCTACGGCACGACGCCGGGCTTCCTTGATCATTTCGGGCTCGACCGCATCGACGACCTCCCTGGCCTGGACGAACTGAAGGGCTCGGGCTTCATCGAGGGGCGGCTCTCGAAGGACCTGACCGTGCCGATCCCCGATGATGGTCTCGACCTGCAGGAGGATGAGGATCCGCTTGGGGACCTCTTTACCCCGCTTGACGACGGCGACGGGCCGCCCCACACCCCGGACGAGTGAAATCGGGGGACAGTCCCTGATTGTCGTCCCGGGCGACCGCAGGGATCCATGGGTCCATGGCCGCGCGCTTGCGACCGAGGTTCGGCATGGACGCCGGTTCTCAGCCGCGCTTCGCCGGGCTGACGCGTGGTTTCGATGGAGCATTCTTTGGCGCGTAGCGAGGGCGTGGCGCGGTGGCTGAGTTGGGGCAGGCGCGGGACAGCGGGCGCGGCCATTCCAATGTCGCTCGCCTTCGAAGGCGTCACCCAGCGCTTCGGTGATGTGACGGCGCTCGAGGACGTGACGCTCGCGATCGCGCCGGGTGAAATCGTGGCTCTGCTCGGGCAATCGGGCTGCGGCAAGACGACGCTGCTCCGCCTCGCGGCGGGCGTCGAACGGCCCAGCTCGGGCAAAGTGCTGCTCGAAGGTCAGGACGTTTCGGCTCCCGACGCCTTCGTCGAGCCGGAGAAGCGCGGCGTTGGTCTGGTCTTCCAGGATTACGCGCTGTTCCCGCATCTCAACGTGCTCGAGAATGTCCGCTTCGGCCTGCGCGGCTATGACGATGCCTCGGCGAAGGCGACGGCGCTGCGTGCCATTGCCCGTGTCGGCCTGGCGGATCTGGCCGAGGCTTATCCACATATGCTTTCAGGCGGCGAGCAGCAGCGCGTGGCGCTGGCGCGAGCGGTGGCGCCGCGCCCCGGCGTGCTCCTGATGGACGAGCCCTTCTCCAATCTCGACCGGCGCTTGCGCGATGTGGTGCGGGACGAAACCGCCGCATTGCTGCAGGAAACCGGGGCGACCTCGATCATCGTCACGCACGATCCCGAGGATGCGATGCGGATCGCCGATCGGATCGTGCTGATGCGATCGGGGCGGATCGTCCAGATCGGGACTGGCGAGGAGCTCTACCGGAGGCCCGTCAGCCTCTTTGCGGCTCGATTTTTCTGCGATTTTACCGAGATCAGCGGCATAGCCGAGCGTGGCACGGTGGAGACGCCGGTCGGGAGATTTGCGGCACCGGGCCTTGCCGATGGGCAGGAGGCCGTGGTCTGCGTCAGGCCGCATGCGATCAGGCTGGTGCCAAAGGGGTTCTGCCTGCCGGCGCGCGTGGTGATGCGGCGCTTTCTGGGTGAGGTCGACCATTTGCTGCTGGCCGTCGGCGGGCTTGAAAAGCCGCTGGTCGGACGGGTCTCGCTGCCGGGCTCGATCCGGGAAGGCGAGGACATCGGTATCGATATTCAGTCGGACGAAGTTCTTGTGTTCGCCTCGGGGGACACATAGGTTCCGGCACAAGCACTTGGCGCGGGTGGGGAGCCTGCGCCGCACTGGAATTCGGAGGAGTTTGCCATGGGTGGCGTCAGTATCTGGCACTGGATCGTCGTCGGCGTCATCGTGATGCTGTTGTTCGGGCGCGGCAAGGTTTCCGAACTGATGGGCGACGTCGCCAAGGGTATCAAGTCGTTCAAGAAGGGCATGGCCGAAGACGAGCCGACCACGCCGCCGCCTGCTGCGACCACGGCTGACCCGAAGATCATCGATCACGCGCAGCCTGCCAATTCCGCCACGGCGAAGGCCGAACACAAGGCCTGACGCCGCGCCGCCAGCGAGCGGCGAGGGGTTGAGAGGACGAGCCGTCGATGTTCGACATCGCCTGGAGCGAATTGATGCTGATCGGGGCGGTTGCGCTCGTCGTGATCGGCCCCAAGGATCTGCCGAAAGCCATGCGGACCGCCGGGCAGGCGATCGGCAAGATTCGCCGTATGGCCGGCGAGTTTCAGACCCAGTTCAACGACGCGATGCGCGAAGCTGAACTGGACGATCTGAAGAAGCAGGTCGAGGATGTCGGTGGTTCGGTGCAGAGCGCGCTCAATACCGATTTCAAACCGATCGATCCGATCAAGGACGATTTCAGCACACCCGCCTCCGGTGTCCGCGACGACGCGGCGCTGAAGGAAGCGGAGGCTACGCTCGCGGCCTTGCCGGGGCCCGAGCCCTTGCCCGAAATCGTCATAGAGCCCGCGCCGATCGCGGAACCGGAGCCTGAACCCGAGGTCAAGCCGAAGGCGCCGCGCAAGCGCGCTTCGACGAAAAAGGCCAAGGTCAGTGAGCCGGATGAAGGGAGCCCGGCATGAGCGTCGCCAACCCGAGGGAAGGCGAGGACGACATCGAGGCCTCGCGCGCACCGCTGATCGAGCACCTGATCGAGCTGAGGGCGCGGCTGATCAAGTCGCTGATCGCCTTCCTGATCATGTTCTTCATCTGCTTCGCGTTCTCGACGCAGATCTACAACGTGCTGGTGCAGCCCTATGTCTGGGCTGCCGGGCCGAACGGCAACGMGCAGCTGATCTATACCGGCCCGCTCGAGCTGCTCTTCACCCATATCAAGGTGGCGGCATTCGGCGCCGGTTTCTTCGCTTTTCCGGTGATCGCCACGCAGGTCTACAAATTCGTGGCGCCGGGCCTCTACAAGAACGAGAAACAGGCCTTCGCGCCCTATCTGGCCGCGACGCCGATCTTCTTCTGCCTCGGCGCCGCGCTGGTCTTCTTCTTCGCCATGCCCGTGCTGATGAAGTTCTCGATCGGCATGCAGCAGGCGGCGACGGACGGGCAGGCCGGTATCGCGCTCTTGCCGAAGGTCAGTGAGTATCTCTCGCTGATCATGACGCTGATCTTCGCTTTCGGCATCTCGTTCCAGCTGCCGGTGATCCTGACCCTGCTCGGGCAAGCCGGAATTATCGATTCGGCCTTCCTCAAGGACAAGCGGCGCTACGCCATCGTCTTCGTCTTCGTGGTCGCCGCCGTGCTGACGCCGCCGGATGTGATCTCCCAGCTCATGCTTGCCGTGCCGATGCTGCTCCTCTACGAGCTTTCGGTGTTCTCGGTGCGCTATGTCGAGAAGAAGCGGCAGGCTGCGAAAGCGGCCGAGGAAGCAGGCGACGCCTGATCCGATCGCGGCTCGCGCGCATCGATTGGGATGCGCGATAGGTTGAGCAGCGATGTACGACATCAAATGGATTCGCGAGAACGCCGAGGCGTTCGATACCGGGCTGAAACGGCGGGGCCTTGCGCCGCTCTCGTCCTCACTGCTTGTGCTMGACGATTCCCGTCGTTCGGCCATCGCCAAGGCGCAGGCCACGCAGGAACGCCGCAATGCGCTCTCCAAGGAGATCGGCAAGGCGATGGGCGCGAAGGACGTCGCGCTTGCCGACAAGCTGAAGGCTGAGGTTGCGGCGCTGAAGAACGCTCAGCCGGCGCTCGAAGCGGAGGAGAAGGCGGCCGTCGAAGCGCTGAGCGAACAGCTCGCGGCGATCCCCAACATACCGAATGCCGATGTCCCCGAGGGCGCCGACGAGCACGGTAACGTCGTGCTGCATGTCCATGGCACCAAGCCGGAGGAGGGGAAGCGTCTCATTGGCGTCAACCAGCCGAAAGAGCATTTCGAGCTCGGCGAAGCGCTCGGCCAGATGGATTTCGAGACGGCGGCCAAGCTCTCGGGCTCGCGCTTCGTCGTGTTGAACGCGCGGCTGGCGCGGCTCAACCGCGCGATCGGCCAGTTCATGCTCGATACCCATACCGAGGAGCACGGCTATACCGAGGTCAACCCGCCGCTGATGGTGCGGGATGAGGCGATGTTCGGAACCGCGCAGCTACCCAAATTCCGCGACGATCAGTTCCGGGCGGGCGAGGATCACTGGCTGATCCCCACTGCCGAAGTTCCGCTTACCAATATCGTGCGCGAATCGATCCTCTCCGAGGAGGAGTTGCCGCGTCGCTATTCCGCGTTGACCCCCTGCTTCAGGGCCGAAGCCGGCTCGGCCGGGCGCGATACGCGCGGCATGCTGCGCCAGCACCAGTTCGAGAAGGTCGAGCTCGTCTCGATTACGCTGCCGGAAAAGTCGCGCGAGGAGCACGARCGCATGCTCGCCGCGGCGGAGGCGATCCTGAAGAAGCTCGACCTGCATTATCGGGTGATGACGCTCTGCACCGGCGATATGGGCTTTGCCAGCCAGAAGACCTGGGACATCGAGGTCTGGCTGCCGGGGCAGAAGACCTATCGCGAGATCTCGTCCTGTTCGGTCTGCGGCGATTTCCAGGCCCGGCGCATGAACGCGCGCTACAAGACCCGGGACGGCAAGGGCCCGTTCTTCGTGCACACCCTCAACGGCTCGGGCACGGCGGTCGGCCGCGCGCTGATCGCGGTGATGGAAAACTACCAGAACGCCGACGGCTCGATCACGGTACCCGACGCACTGGTTCCCTACATGCGCGGGGTAACCCGCATCGAGAAGGCGGCCTGACTCCATGCGTATCCTAGTCACCAATGATGACGGCATCCATGCCGAAGGCCTTGCGGTGCTGGAGCGCATCGCGGCGCAGCTGTCGGACGATGTCTGGGTCGTGGCGCCCGAGACGGATCAGTCGGGCGTCGCGCATTCGCTCTCGCTCAGCAATCCGCTGCGCCAGCGCAAGATCTCGGACAAGCGTTACGCCGTTGCCGGCACGCCGACCGATTGCGTGATCATGGCGGCGCGCTCGATCATGCTCGATGCGCGACCCGACCTCGTTCTGTCCGGTGTCAACCGCGGTCAGAACGTCGCCGAGGACGTGACCTATTCCGGCACCATCGCAGCGGCGATGGAGGGTACGCTGCTCGGCATCCCGTCGATCGCGGTCAGCCAGGCCTACGGGCCGGACGGGCGGCACCAGATCCACTGGGACTGCGCCGAGCACCATGCTCCAGGCATCATCCGCCGGCTGCTGGAGGAGGGGATTCCCGAGGGCGTGCTGTTCAACCTCAACTTCCCGAATGTCGCGCCGAGCGAGGTTGCGGGCGTGGCGGTGACGGTCCAGGGCCGGCGCGACCAGGAGTTGGTGCGGCTCGAGCCCCGCCATGACGGACGCGGCAATCCCTATTTCTGGATCGCCTTCCAGCGCAGCCGGAAGGAACCCGCCAACGGCACCGATCTGAGGGCGCTGTCCGAGCAGAAGATCTCGATCACCCCGCTCGAACTCGACCTCACGCATGAGCCGACGCTGACCCGATTCGCACAGGTTTTTGCCTGATTCCGAACCGGGGGTAATTGGGGGCGGCGATGAGCGAGGCCGAGGAGGCGCCTGGCAGCGAGGGTGAGCGAACCGTCGCATTCCTGCTATCGCTGAGGGCACGGGGCGTGCGCGATCTCGCCGTGCTCCGGGCGATGGAAAAGGTCTCGCGCGAGCGATTCGCGCCGACCCGCTTTGCCGACCTCGCCCGCCAGGACGTTTCCGTGCCGCTCGCCTGCGGGCAGACGATGACCGCCCCGCATACGGTGGCGAATCTCGTCAGTGCCCTGGAGATGGAGCCCTCCGCCCGTGTGCTCGAGGTCGGCACCGGCTCCGGCTATGTCTCGGCTCTGCTTGCCGCCATGGGCGGAGAGGTGGTCTCGCTGGAGCGCTACCGCACGCTTGCGCTTGCTGCCCATGAGCGCATCGGCGGCAGCGGCTACGCAAAAATGGTCGATCTCCGGCACGCTGACGGTTTCCAGCCGGACCGAACGCTCGGCCGATTCGACCGAATCCTGGTCAATGGCGTCACCCATTCCGTTCCCGAGGCCCTGCTGGCGCGGCTTTCGGTCGGCGGGCGGCTGGTCGGGGCGCTCAGGGTTGAAGGCGTATCACGTCGGGTGGTGGTCACGCGGACGGATGACAGTGCCTATGATCATGCGCTCGGCCCGGTCCTGCGCCTGCCGCCGCTGATCCCGGGCTTGGCCCGGGCACTCTGAACCGCGGCTGAAGAAAGCCGGCCCCGGCTCAAAAATGTGAAGAGGCAAAGCACGCGCGAAACGTTTTCGTAACCTGAACGGGGCTTTAATCCCCTTCATCGAGTTGCGTTGTTCGCGAGTATCTTGTCCATGCGTAGCCAAGTCGGATTCAAGTCCAGCGTTGCCCTTCGCCTGTCGACGGTCTGCGCGCTCGCCTTGAGTGTCAGCGCGTGTTCGTCGGACACGATGCGCTTCACTGAGGCACCCTTCAGCAATCC
This sequence comes from Allobosea sp. 05T422_2, assembly GCF_056396265.1. Taxonomy (NCBI): domain Bacteria; kingdom Pseudomonadati; phylum Pseudomonadota; class Alphaproteobacteria; order Hyphomicrobiales; family Alloboseaceae; genus Allobosea; species Allobosea sp. 05T422_2. The sequence goes on from NZ_JBFTLD010000220.1 coordinate 10,267, forward strand.
CTTCAGGACCGCGCAGGCGCCTGCCATGCGTGATCCGGCAACGACCGGCTCGATCGGGCGCAGCGCCAGCGCGCCGATGTCTTCGCCGGCTMCGTCTGTCGGGGCGGTCCGCGCCCAGCCCCTGCCGCCGCCGCAATCGGCCGTTGCGCTGCGTAGCGCAGCTCCGGCGCCTGTCGTCGGTAGCGCCAATGGCTGGTCGGCCCAGGGTGGCACGCCGATCGTCGTCGCCCAGGGCGAAACGCTCGATGTCCTCTCCTCGCGCTACGGCGTGCCGCGTTCAGCGCTGATGTCGGCGAACGGGCTTTCGAGCGCGAACGTTGCTCCCGGCTCGCGGCTGACGATCCCGGTCTACAATGCCGGTGGTGGTGCTGCGCCGCAGCAGATGGCCCAGGTGGCGTCGCCGCAGAGCGATGCGCGCACCGAAGCGCCGCGTTTCGTGCCTGGCCCCGCTCCAGTGGCGGCGCCGCGTGCGCCTGTGGTGCCGGCACGCGTCGCTGCGGTGCCGGTCGACGCCAAGGCGAAGGCCCAGGCCGCTGCCGAAGCCAAGGCGCAAGCTGCGGCCGACGCCAAGGCAAAGGCTGTGGCCGATGCACAGGCCATGCGTGACGCCCGCGCCAAATTCGCCGCCGAGGCCAAGGTGAAGGCCGAAGCCAAGGCCAAGACGAAGCCGGTGGTCGAGGCGAAGGCGCCGACGCCTGCTCCTGTCGCGACGCCGACTCCGACGAAGACCAAGCCGGTCGTGGTTGCCAGCGCTCCGGCCGAAGAGAAGGTCAGCGCCGTGCCGAAGTCGGCTCCGGCGCCGACGCCCGATCCCAAGACCACCGCAAGCCTGCCGAAGGAGGAGGATGCCTCCGCCAAGGCCGATTTCCGCTGGCCGGCCCGCGGCCGTGTCATTGCCGGCTATGGCGGCAAGGGGTCAAATGAGGGCATCAACATCGCCGTGCCTGAGGGAACGCCGATCAAGGCGGCTGAAGGCGGCGTCGTCGCCTATGCCGGCAGCGAACTCAAGGGCTACGGCAATCTCGTGCTCATCCGCCATCCGAACGGCTACGTCTCGGCCTACGCCCATAACGGCGAGCTGAACGTGAAGCGCGGCGAGACGGTGAAGCGCGGCCAGGTCGTCGCCAAATCGGGCCAGAGCGGCAACGTCTCTTCGCCGCAGCTGCATTTCGAGCTGCGCAAGGGATCGT
>NZ_JBFTLD010000221.1:0-11415 GCF_056396265.1 Allobosea sp. 05T422_2
GTCCAGGGCAGCCATATCGTGGTGCGCAAGCTCTACGAGCATGACCGCTGCTATATCTTCCAGAATTCCGACGGCCGGATCGTCTTCGCCATTCCCTATGAGCGCGACTTCACGCTGATCGGCACGACCGATCGCGACTACCACGGCGATCCCGCGACCGCTTCGGCCACGGCCGAGGAGATCGACTATCTCTGCGCGGCGGCAAGCGAGTATTTCAAGCAGCCGGTGACGCGTGAGGGCGTCGTCTGGACCTATTCCGGCGTTCGGCCGCTCTATGACGACGGCGCCTCCATGGCTCAGGAAGCAACGCGCGATTATGTCCTGACGCTCGACGCACCCGAGAGGGAGGCGCCGCTATTGTCGGTCTTTGGCGGGAAGATCACCACCTATCGCCGGCTGGCGGAGGCTGCAATCGCGCGCCTGGCGCCGCATGCGGGCTGGGCGAAGCAGCCCGGCTGGACTGTCAGCGGCCCCTTGCCGGGGGGCGACTTTCCGGTCACCGGCTTCGATACGCTCGCAGCCTCGCTCAGTGCCGCGCATCCGTGGCTGCCGCGCGAGACCGTCACCCGGCTCGCCCGTGCCTACGGCACCCGGGCCCGCGATATCCTTGATGGCACAGGCTCGCTCGCTGACCTTGGCCAGCATTTCGGCGCCGATCTCTATGAGCGCGAAGTCCGCTACCTCATGCGTGCGGAATGGGCCGAGCGGGCCGAGGATGTGCTCTGGCGCCGGAGCAAGCTCGGGTTGAGGCTGTCGGAGGCCGGCGCCCGGACACTCGACGCCTTCATGACCGCGACCGCGGAAGCACGCCTCGCCCCTGCGACGCGAGGCTGATCTCCTGCAGTTCATCCATGGGCTTGTGAGGCGCCCGCCTGCTCCCGTGCGCTTGATCAAGCCCTGGGAATGACGCACCACTTTGCGCCCTGCCCTACGGCTACCGGATTGCGAGTTTCCGCCATGACTGCCTATGCCGAGATTTCCGCCCATTTCAGCCGCGTCGCCGCCCTGTCCAATGCCATTGGCATCCTGCAATGGGACAATGACGCGATGATGCCAAAGGGAGCGGCCGATACGCGGGCCGAGAGCATGGCGTTGCTGCATGTGCTGCGCCACGGCATGGTGACCGAGCTGCGTATCGGCGACTGGCTATCAGAAGCCGAGGCCGATACGACGCTTGGCGCCTGGGAGCGGGCGAATCTGCGCGAGATCCGGCGCAGCTGGACGGTCGAGACCGCGTTGCCCAGCGATCTGGTCGAAGCATCGAGCAAGGCAGTTTCGGCCTGTGAGATGCGCTGGCGCCAGGCCCGGGCCGATTCGGATTTTGCCGGCCTGCTGCCCTTTCTGGCCGAGGTGCTCAAGCTTCAGCGCGAGATCGGGCGGGCCAAGGGCGAGCGGCTCGGGCTCTCGCCCTATGATGCGCTGCTGAATGATTACGAGCCCGGCGGCCGCGCGCAGCGGATCGACGGGCTGTTCGACGATCTCGCGGCCTTCCTGCCGGGGTTCACGCAGGAGGCGCTGGCAGCGCAGGCCAGGCGGCCTGCCGCCCCGAGTCTGGAAGGGCCCTTTCCGATCGAGGCGCAGCGCCGGCTCGGCCTGAAGATGATGGCGGCGCTCGGCTATGATTTCGAGCGTGGCCGGCTCGACATCTCGACACATCCCTTCTGCGGGGGTGCCGACAATGATGTGCGTATCACCACCCGCTATGACGAGGCCGACTTCACCAAGGCCCTGATGGGCGTGTTGCACGAGACCGGTCATGCCCTCTACGAGCAGGGCCGCCCGCAAGCCTGGTTGAGCCAGCCGGTCAGCCATGCGCGCGGCATGAGCCTGCACGAGAGCCAGTCGCTGCTGATCGAGATGCAGGCCTGCCGGAGCCATGAATTCATGAGCTTCGCGGCACCGCTGATGCGCGAGGCCTTTGGCGCGAGCGGTGCGGCCTGGGACGCCGGGGCCCTGTGGCGCAATGCGACGCGGGTCCAGCCCGGCTTCATTCGCGTCGATGCCGACGAGGTCACCTATCCCGCCCATGTCATCCTGCGCTATCGACTGGAGCAGGCCCTGATTGCGGACGCCATGCCGCTCTCGGAGCTGCCCTCGGCCTGGAACGAGCAGATGCGGCAGCTGCTCGGCATCACGCCGCCGGACGACCGTCTCGGCTGCTTGCAGGACGTGCACTGGCCGAGCGGCGGCTGGGGCTATTTCCCGACCTATACGCTCGGTGCGATGACGGCCGCGCAGATCTTCGACGCAGCCTGCCGGACCCAGCCGGAGATCCTGCCCGCCATCGGGCGCGGCGATTTCTCCCCGCTCCTCGACTGGTTGCGGACCAACATCCACAGCCAGGGCTCGCTCTACGAGACGGACGAGTTGCTGACCCGCGCCACCGGCCGCCCGCTCGACGCTGGAGTGTTCAAGGCGCATCTGCGCCGACGCTATGTCGGAGAAGGGTGACTTCGCCCGCAATAGAGCTGGCAGAAATGTAAGATATCTTCCACAATCGCGAACAGGCCGCGCGCGGCGCTCCCGCGCCCGGCTCTCTTCGTCCAGGTGCAAGAGGTCGACATGTCAGCGCGCGGCGCAGCCTCCCCGAAACCCGCTGCCCTGACGCGCCGCCAGCGCAGCGTGCTTGCGGCGGTCCAGGAGCTCGGGTTCGTCACGATCGACGGGCTCGCAAGGGAATTCGAAGTGTCGAGCCAGACGATCCGGCGCGACATCATCAAGCTGCAGCAGGCCAATTACCTGCACCGCTTCCACGGCGGTGCCGGCCTGACGGACGGCACGTTCCGCCCCGGCTACGCGCAGAAGCTGACGACGGCTCCCGCCGGCAAGGAGCGGATCGGCAGAGCGGTGGCGGAGATGATTCCCGACGGCGCATCGGTCTATCTCGATGTCGGAACGACGGTCGAAGCCGTCGCGCGGGCGCTTTTGAGCAAGATGACTCTGCGGATCATCACCTGCAGCGTCTCCGTCGCGATGATCTTCTGCTCCCACGGCAAGGTCGACGTGTTCGTGACGGGCGGCAGCGTCCGGGGCGCGAACGGCTCGCTCGTCGGCAGCGTCACCACCGAAAGCCTCAAGATGTTCAGGGTCGATTATGCGGTGATCGGCTTCGGCGGCTTCGACGATGACGGCGCGCCGATGGATTTCGACCTGGAGAAGATCGCGGTGCGGCAGGTGGCGCTGGCCCATTCCCGCCATGGAATCGCGGTCGCGGATGCTTCCAAGTTCGGCAAGGCCGGCGTTGCCCGCGTCGCGCCGCTCTCGGCCTTCCATGCTCTGGTGACCGATAACGAGCCGCCCAAGCCCCTGCGCCGCCTGTTMGACACGGCTGGCGTTCGCTGCGTCGTGGCATGATGCACGATTTGAGAGGATAGCCGGCAAAATCATGATTGCATGATCGTTCCCGCGCATTATGATCATTTCAGATCAACCGCACCGGCCGCTCAGGCCGCCAGAAGATGCGGCAGAGAATCTGGAGGGAACGGATGGTTCGGATTTCGCTGGCCGCGCTCGGCGCGGTAGCCATGGGGCTCGCCCTGGCATCGCCCGCCCATGCACAGAGTTGCGCAAATCGCGGCACGCTCGATGCGCGTTATTGCGATGCGGATAACGATCTTCTCGCGGATACGCCGAGCGACAAGGCGCAGCAGAAGAACCCGGATACGCTGGTCTTCTCCTACACGCCGGTCGAGGACCCGGCCGTGTACGAGAACGTCTTCTCCGATTTCCTGGCCCATCTCAGCAAGGTCACGGGCAAGCGTATCCGCTGGTTCTCGGCAGAATCCTATGCGGCCCAGATCGAGGCCATGCGCTCGGGCCGCCTGCATATCGCGGGCGTCGCCAGCGGCCCCACGCCGTTCGCGGTCAATCTTGCCGGCTTCGTCCCGATCGTTGCCATGGAGCGCCATGACGGCGGCGTCGGCTATACGCTGCAGCTGATCGTGCCGAAGGACAGTCCGATCAAGAGCATTGCCGATCTCAAGGGCAAACGCGTCGCCCATGTCGCGCCCTCCTCAAATTCCGGCGACACCGCGCCGCGCGTCTTGTTCAAGGACAAGGGGGTCGAGCCGGGCAAGGACTATGAGGTGCTGTACTCCGGCAAGCACGACAACTCGATCATGGGCGTCGTGAACAAGGATTATGACGCCGCTCCCGTCGCATCGAGCGTGGTCGACCGCATGAGAGCCCGCGGCATGTTCAAGCCCGACGACCTGCGCATCGTCTATGAATCGGCGCCCTTCCCGCGGACCGCTTTCGGCATTTCGCATGACCTCGCGCCCGAGCTGCAGGACAAGATCAAGCAGGCATTCGCGACCTTCGACTTCAAGAACTCCAAGTTGGCCAAGGAGTTCAAGGACGAGAAGGGCTTCAAGGCGTTGAGTTACAAGGCCGACTGGGCCGATATCCGGACGATCCAGCGGGATACCGGCATCGTCTATACCCAGGACGGCCTCTCCAAGCTGAAGCCGGATTGATGACGACCCCTTCCGGCACGCCGCTGCTGCGGATCGAGGCGCTCGAAAAAACCTACCCGACGGGCAAACGCGCCCTGGCTGGCGTCGATGTCACCATCGACCGTCCGCAGGTCGTCGCGATCATCGGCTCATCGGGCGCGGGCAAGAGCACGCTGATCCGCTGTATCAACAGGCTGGTCGAGCCGACGGCCGGGCGCATCCTGCTCAATGGCGGGGATATTGTGGCTCTCGATCGCAAGGGGCTGCGAGCCGCGCGGCGGCGGATCGGCATGATCTTCCAGGAGTACAATCTGGTCGAGCGGCTGACCGTGATGCAGAACGTGCTCTCGGGCCGGCTCGGCTATGTCGGCCTGTTCGCTTCGCTGCGCTACCGCTTTCCGCCGGAGGATATCCAGTCGGCCTTCGCGCTTCTCGACCGCGTCGGGCTCGACGGCTACCACAATCAGCGCGCCGACGCCCTGTCGGGCGGGCAGCGGCAGCGCGTCGGCATTGCACGCGCACTGATGCAACGGCCCGATCTGCTGCTGCTCGACGAGCCAACGGCCAGCCTGGACCCGAAAACCGCCCGCCAGATCATGCGGCTGGTGCGCGAACTGGTCTCCGAACGGCAAACGCCAGCGATCATCAATATCCACGACGTCGCGCTGGCAAAGGCCTATTCCGACCGCATCATCGGCCTGCGCGACGGCGTCGTCGTCTTCGACGACGGGCCGGCCGAACTGACGGACGAGGTTCTCTCGGTCATCTATGGCGACGAGGACTGGATCCTGCCCGGTGAGGGCGACGACGAACCCGCGCCGGCGCTTAGTTCCGCCTCATGAGCGCCACCGCCTCCCCCGCCTATCCGACCACATGGCGGCCGCCGAGCCTGTTCGGCAGCCGCCGGCGCCGATTCATCTTCTGGGCCGCCGTCGTTGCCTATGTGATCTGGTCGGTGTCCGACCTCAATATCGACGGCAACCGCATCCTCGCCGGCCTGCCGCGCGCGCTCGATATCTTCGCGCGCATGTTCCCGCCGGATTTTTCGCGCTGGGAGATGCTGCTCTCGGGCATGGTGGAGAGCATCCAGATCGCGATCGCCTCGACGATCGTCGGCGCCCTGCTCGCAATCCCGATCGGGCTGGCTGCCGCTGCCAATCTCTCGCCGCGCCCGCTCTATTTTCTGGCGCGCGGCTTCATCGTGATCGGGCGGACCTTCCATGAGGTCATCATCGCGATCTTCTTCGTGAAGCTGTTCGGCTTCGGCCCCGTCGCAGGGCTGCTTACGCTCGCCTTCTCCTCGGCGATCTTCCTCGGCAAGATGCTGGCCGAGGACATCGAGAACATGAAGGAAGGCCCGGTCGAGGCCATCCGTGCCACCGGCGCGAGTTTTGGCCAGGTCGTCGGCTACGCCGTGGTGCCGCAGGTCATGGTCAAATCGCTCGGCGTGCTGATCTATCGGCTCGACGCCAATCTGCGCCATTCCACCGTCATCGGCATCGTCGGCGCCGGCGGCATCGGCCAGACGCTCTCGGCCTCGTTCTCCCGCTACGATTTCGATTTCTCGAGCGCCATCCTGCTCACCATCGCGGCGCTCGTTGCGCTCGGCGAGTGGTTCAGCGACTGGGCCCGGCGGAGGCTCAGGTGAAGGCGAATGCAAACCAGCGCCGGGATGGCGGGGCTCAGCCCAAGCGCATCTATCCCGACCAGTGGGAACGCCATACGCCGCGCGAGCGGCTGACGCAGTGGCTCTGGCTCCTCGGCGGCGCATTCGCAGCCGTCTGGTCGGTTTCGGCACTCGACATCGAATGGGCCTTCTTTGCCGATGCGCATGAACAGGCGGCCGACCTGATCCAGCGGATGTGGCCGCCGCGCTGGTCCTATCTGCCGGTTGTCGTGCGTCCGCTGATCGAGACGATCCATATCGCGACGCTCGGCACGATGATCTCGATCGTGCTCGCGCTGCCGGTCGCGTTCCTGGCCGCACGCAACACCACGCTGAACCAGGGAACCTGGCTTCTCGGGCGCGCAATCCTCGTGCTGTCGCGCTCGATCAACACGGTGATCTGGGGGCTTCTCTTCGTCGCCATCTTCGGCCCCGGCCCGGTTGCCGGCATCTGCGCGGTCGCAGCCCGCTCGGTCGGCTTCATCGCCAAGCTCGTCGCCGAAGCGATCGAGGAKGTCGAGGCCGGCCAGATCGAGGCGGTGGAGGCCACCGGCGCCGGCACCTTCCAGATCTACGGCATCGCCATCCTGCCCCAGATCCTGCCCGTTCTGATCGGCACATCGATCTATCGCTGGGACATCAATGTGCGGGAGTCGAGCGTGCTCGGCTTTGTCGGCGCCGGCGGCATCGGGCTTCTGCTCTACGCCTCGATCAACCAGTTCGCCTGGAGCCAGGTCCTGGTCATCCTCATTGCCATCCTGGCGATCATCATCATCAGCGAGGCGCTTTCCGCCTATGTCCGTTCACGTATCACCTGAAACCGGAGCCGCCGTCAGCCATCTCTCCGGCCTCGCCGAGGTCGCCCAGAGCTATGACGGCTTCCTGCTCGACCAGTGGGGGGTGCTGCATGACGGCACGACCCCCTATCCCGGCGCAGTCGACTGCCTGCAGAGGCTGCGCTCGGCGGGAAAGGCGATCATCATCCTCTCCAATTCCGGCCGTGGGGCTCGGGAAAACGAGGAGCTACTCGCCCGGATGGGCTTTGCCCGCGAGCTGTTCGACCATGTCGTTTCGGCCGGAGACGACGCCCGCGACGCGCTGCTGACCGAGCAGGATCCGTTCTATCGCGACCTCGGCCGCCGCTGCTTCCTGTTTGCGCGCGACGGCGAGGACCACCTGATCGAGGGTCTGGGCCTGACCAGGGTCGAGAGCACCGAGGCCGCCGACTTCCTGTTCATGCTGAGCATGAACCCGCCGCAGCAATCGCTGGCCGGCTGGCGCCCGGCGCTCGAGGCTGCAGTGGCCCGCGATCTGCCGATGATCTGCGGCAATCCCGATCTCTACCGCGTTCATGCCGACGGCACGCTGCATGAGGCGCCCGGACTTGTCGCCCGGTGCTATGCCGGGCTTGGCGGGCGGGTTCGCTATCACGGCAAACCCGAACCGCGCATCTATCGCAGCAGCCTGCAGCGGCTCGGCCTGGCTCCGCGGCGTGTGCTCGCGGTCGGCGACTCGCTTGAGCATGACGTCGCCGGCGCAACCGGTGCCGGAATCGATGTCGCCTTCATTGCCGGCGGCATTCATCGGCAGGATCTGGGTTGGCCGACACCGGATACGGTCGACCATGCGAGCTGCGCCAGGCTCTTTGCAACGGCCGGATGGATGCCCGGTTACGTCGTGCCCTCCTTCGCGTGGTGATTGCCGCGCCCTGACACGGCCGCTGCCAACCCCCGTCCACATCACCGCCAGACGATCCGTTGGCTCTCAGGCCATCGGCTTGCAGGCTGCCAAGCCCTGAGGGCCTGGCGGCGCGCGCCGTCATGCTCTCCGCGAAGCCGTCCCCCTCCTTAAGGTCAAGCTCCCTCAACTAGTCGGCCCGGAATTGGTGTACTAGTATACATGTCAAGGCCTCGGCGCGCGTCCGGTCTGGTTGCGCGGATAGCAGGCCTATCGAGGGAGAGACCATGACCGAAATCACACGCCGCGGCGTGCTGCATGGAGCAGCCAGCCTTGCCGCTCTCCAGGCGACAGGCGCCTTCGCCCAGGGCCTGCCCCTGCCTTCCAGCCCGGTTGCGCTGAACATCATCGACGTCGCCGGCAACCTGCAGCTGACCCAGGCTTCGATCGAACGCTTCGCCAAGGAAAACCCAAAGCTGATCTCGCGGGTGAATTTCTCGCGGGCGCCCTCGCCGGAGCTGCCGGCGAAGCTCAAGGCGCAGCAGCAGGCCAACCGGGTCGATCTCGACCTCGTGCTGACCGGGCCGGGCGCGATGTCCGACGGCATCCAGCAGGGACTGTGGATCGACGTCTGGAAGTCCTATCCGTCGCAACTGCCGAAGGCTGAAGACGTCTATCATGAGCAGGCGCTGATGATGCAGCGCAACTTCGGTCAGAACGAAGGTGTCGCCGTCGTCTATTCCCCGTCGGGGCCGCTTTTCGAATACATCCCGGCCCGGCTGAAGACCGTGCCCAGGACGGCTGCCGACCTGCTGGCATATGTGAAGGCCAATCCCAAGCGCTTCACCTATGCCCGCCCGCTGAATTCCGGGCCTGGCTGGACCTTCCTCCAGGGCATGCCCTACATCCTCGGCGACAAGGATCCGAGCGATCCGATGAACGGCTGGGACAAGACCTGGGCCTATCTCAAGGAGCTCGGCACCGGCATCGACTACTATCCCGGCGGCACGGCCGCGACGATGAAGGAACTCGGCGAAGGCACGCGCGACGTCATCGTCTCGACGCTCGGCTGGGACATCAACCCCCGCGTGCTCGGCATCGTGCCGAAAGAGGCCGAGGTCTTCGCGCTGGAAAACACTCACTGGATTCCCGACACCCAGTTCATGTGCATTCCCAAGGGCGTGCCGGAGGCCAAGGTCGCCGTCATCCTGGCGCTGATGTCGTTCATGCTGAAGCCCGAGCCGCAGGCCGCGACTTATGACAAGGGCTATTTCTATCCCGGCCCGGCCGTGAAGGGCGTGACGCTCGCCATGGCGCCGCAGGAAAGCCGCGACGTCATCAAGGAATTCGGGCGCGCCCATTATGACGAGCTGATCGCCAAGCTGCCGACCCGCCCGCCTCTGACTCCGGAACGGCTCGTCGCCGCCTTCCGGCGCTGGGACCAGGAGATCGGCGTTGGCCACGGAGCACCCCAATAGCATGCGCTTTGCCGCCATCGGCCTCGACCACCGCCATATCTACAACATGGTCGAAGGTCTCCTCGAAGCCGGCGCTGTCTGCGCCGGCTTCGATCCGCGCACCAGCGACGAGCGCGTCGTTGCCGGCTTCCGCGAGCGCTTTCCGCAGCTCCAGGCCATGGATGCCGACCGGCTGATCGACGATCCCTCGATCGATCTGGTCGCCAGCGCAGCGATTCCCTCGGAGCGCGCCGCGATTGCGATCCGGGCCATGCAGGCCGGCAAGGACGTCATGGTCGACAAGCCGGGCGTGACCACGTTCGCGCAGCTTGCCGATGTCGAGGCGACGGTCGCCCGAACGGGGCGGATCTTCTCGATCTGCTTTTCCGAGCGCTTCCTGGTGCCTTCGACGATCATCGCCGGCAAGCTCATCGCCGACGGCGCGATCGGGCGTGTGGTACAGACCCTGGGTGTCGGCCCGCATCGACTTAACCGCGCGATCCGGCCGTCATGGTTCTTCGACCAGAGCGCTTTCGGCGGCATCCTCACCGATATCGCCTCGCACCAGATCGACCAGTTCCTGCACTTCACCGGTTCGCGCGATGCGGAGATCGTGGCGTCGGGAACGGGCCATTTCGGCAGCGCTGAGCTGCCGGGTTTCGAGGATTTCGGCGAGATCCTGCTGCGCAGCCCGCAAGCCGGCGCCTATATCCGCGTCGACTGGTTCACCGCTGACGGGCTTCCGACGTGGGGTGACGGGCGGCTGACCATCCTCGGAACGGCAGGCACGATCGAACTGCGCAAATATGTCGATATCGCAGGCCGGCCGGGCACCGACCATCTCTTCCTGGTCGATGGGAACGGCACCCGTCATATCGATGCCTCCCGTGAGCCGCTGACCTACTTCCGCAATTTTGTGGCGGATATCGCCGGCAGGACCGAGAGCGCGATGTCTCAGCAACACGCCTTCACGGTCTGCCGGCTGGCGCTGGAAGCGCAGGCGAAGGCCGTGCGGCTGCCCGCCCGCGCGAGCGAAAGGACTGCTTCGTGACCCGCAAGATCGGCATTGCCATCGTCGGCCTCGGGCCAGCTTCCCTGCCGCATTCCCGCAGCCTGATCGACCTCGCAGAGAGGGTCGATGTACGCTGGGCGGTCAGTCGCTCGGCAGAGCGAGCCGGGGCCTACCGCAAGCAGTTCGCCTTTCCGGTGACGACCGATCTCGATGCCGTGCTGGCTGATCCAGCGGTCGAGGCCGTCATTGTGCTGACGCCGCCGAGCAGTCATCTCGACGTGTCCGCGCGCTGCTTCGAGAATGGCAAGCATGTGCTGGTCGAGAAGCCGCTGGAGTTGACGGTCGCGCGCGGCGAGGCGCTGGTCGAAGCCGCGCGCCGTTCCGGCAAAGTCTTCGGGGTCGTGCTGCAGCACCGATTCCGGCCTGCGAGCCTGCGCCTCAAGGCTGCACTGGCCGCCGGCGAACTCGGAACCGTGGAGGCCGCTTTCCTGAGCGTGCCGTGGTGGCGTCCGCAGGCCTATTACGACGAGCCCGGCCGCGGCACGCTGGCGCGTGACGGTGGCGGCGTGCTCCTGACCCAGGCGATCCACTCGCTCGACCTGTTCCGCTCTTTGGTGGGTGTGTCCCAAGTGGTCGCGGCGCAGGCGCGGACCACGAAGCTGCACCGCATGGAGACCGAGGATTTCGCCTCGGCGCTGCTTGAGCTCGGCAATGGCGCACCGGGCACGCTGATGACGACGACCGCCGCCTATCCCGGCCATCCCGAGCGCATCGAGATCATCGGGACCCAGGGCTTCGCGACATTGATTGGCGGCACGCTTAGCCTCTCCTTCCTCGACGGCCGCAAGGAGATCGTGGAGGCGGAGGGCAGCACGGGCAGCGGCGCCAATATCATGGATTTCCCCCATGATGCGCACCGTGCGGTGATCGCCGATTTCCTGGATGCGGTCACGACCGGGCGCGAGCCCGTCGTGACGGGCAACGAGGCGCTGGCATCGCAGCGGCTCGTCGACAGCATCCTCGCGGCCGCGAGGCGTTGAGGCGTCGCCTCTAAAATCCTATCCGGTCATCATGGCATCCCGGGCCGCCCTGCAGGCGCCCGGGATGTTCTTGTCGTGTGCTGGACAGTCGCGTTCGACTGGCCTGCTC
>NZ_JBFTLD010000222.1:0-11372 GCF_056396265.1 Allobosea sp. 05T422_2
GGAGTGGACTGGTCGATGACGGATGTAGCGGCGGGCGCCGGTGGCGGTTTCAAGATGCCCAGCGGCGGCGCCATGGGGAATTTCCTCAACCGGCCCGACCTGTTCCTCGCCATCGGCGTCATGGGCATCCTCGTGGTGCTCATCTTCCCGCTGCCGGCACTGCTGCTCGACCTGCTCCTGGCCTTGTCGATCATCCTGTCCGTACTGGTGCTGATGACGGCGCTCTTCATCGAGGAGCCGCTGGAATTCTCGGCTTTTCCGACAGTGCTGCTGATCGTCACGATGCTGCGGCTGGCGCTCAATCTCGCCTCGACGCGCCTGATCCTCGCTCACGGCCACGAAGGCAGTGCCGCCGCTGGCCACGTCATCGAAGCCTTCGGCAATTTCGTGATGAGCGGCAATTTCGTGATCGGGGTGATCGTCTTCACCATCCTGATCATCGTCAATTTCGTGGTCATCACCAAAGGTTCGGGCCGCATCGCCGAAGTTGCGGCGCGCTTCGCCCTGGATGCCATGCCCGGCAAGCAGATGGCGATCGACGCCGATCTCTCGGCCGGTCTCATCGATCAGGACGTCGCCAAGGAGCGCCGCAAGGCGCTGGAGGACGAGGCCAACTTCTTCGGTTCGATGGACGGTGCCTCGAAATTCGTGCGCGGCGACGCCATCGCCGGCTTGCTCATCACCTTCATCAACGTCCTCGGCGGCATCATCATCGGCGTCGCGCAGCAGGGCATGGGCTTCGGGGATGCGGCGCGCGCCTATACGCAGCTGACCGTCGGCGATGGCCTCGTCAGCCAGATTCCGGCCCTGATCGTCTCGACGGCGGCCGGCCTTCTGGTCTCCAAGTCAGGCGTGCGCGGCGCCGCCGACAAGGCGCTCGGCAGGCAGCTCTCAGGGTACCCGAAGGCGCTCGGCATGTCGGCGGCGGTAATGCTGCTGATCGCAATCCTGCCCGGTATCCCGATGCTGCCCTTCCTGCTGCTCGCCGGTGGTTCGGCCTGGCTCGCGCGCCATTTCGGTCAGATCGCCAAGGCACGGGAAGTTCAGGTGGCGGAGGCTGCGCAGGCTGCATCGCCGCTTGCCGCCGATGGCACGCCGAAGGAGGAGACGCTCAACGATCTGCTCAAGCTCGACGAGCTCAAGATCGAGATCGGCTACGGGCTGCTGCCGCTGGTCAACGCGGCGGGCGGGCAGGATCGGCTGACCGATCAGGTCCGGGCACTGCGCCGCCAGCTCGCTGCCGAGCTCGGTTTCGTGATGCCGGCGGTGCGCATCGTCGACAACGTCCAGCTCGAAGCGAACCACTACTACATCAAGATCAAGGAGATCGATGCGGGGCACGGCATCGTCTATGCCGGCCAGTTCATGGCCATGGACCCGATGGGCGGCAGCGTGAATCTGCCCGGCCACAACGTGCTGGAGCCGACCTTCGGCCTGCCTGCCACCTGGATCGACGCGTCACTGCAGGATGAGGCGCAGCTGCGCGGCTTCACCGTGGTCGATGCCGCCACGGTGATCTCGACGCATCTGACCGAAGTGCTGAAGTCGCATATGCCGGAGCTGCTCTCGCATGGCGAAGTGCAGAAACTGCTGCGCGAATTGCCCAAGGACCATGCCGACCTCGTCAAGGAGATCGTGCCGAGCCAGATCTCGACCACGGGAATCCAGCGCGTGCTGCAGCTGCTGCTCGCGGAGCGCATCTCGATCCGCGATCTCGCCACCGTCGTCGAAGGCATCGCCGAAGTCGCCGGCGGTATCAAGAACCCGCGCGACATCGCCGAACATGTCCGGGTGCGGCTGGCCCGGCAGATCTGTGCCCAGTTCTCGAACCAGCAGGGGCATTTGCCGATCATCACGCTCTCGCCGGCCTGGGAGAGCATCTTTGCCGAGTCGATCGTCGGCCAGGGTGAGGACCGGCATCTGGCCATGCAGCCCTCGCGCCTGCAGGAATTCGTGCATCAGGTCCGCGACAAGTTCGAGGACGCGGCGCGTATCGGCGAGATGCCGGCGCTGGTCACCTCCGGCATGGCACGACCGTTCGTGCGCCAGATCATCGAGCGCTTCCGCCGCGAGACACCCGTGCTGTCGCAGGGGGAAATCCATCCCCGCGTCCGGCTGAAGACGGTTGGAAGCGTCTGAGCCGGCTTCAGCGGCGCACGACGACAACGAGATAGCGCACCGGTTCCGGTCCGGGATTGCAGAAGCTGCAATCTCTGGGCGGGCCGAGTTCAAGACAGTCACCGGCCTGCAGCCGCTTCATCGTCTCGCCTTCGCGAAAGTCGAGCATGCCGGACTGCACCCAGATCTGCTGCCTGATGAACGCGTAGGAGCTTGCGGGATACGAGATGCGTGCACTGGGCGGCAACTCGGCATCGACCAGCTCGATGCCCGCTTCGCCAGCCGGCGAAATGGCGCGCCGAGTGAAGCCGGTTTCGGGATCGCGCCAGAATGGTTGATCCGCGCAGCGTCGGAGAAACTCGCTCGGCGTCTCGGCTCGCGCCAGAAGGTTCGACAAGGTCAACCCGAAGGCGCCGGAAAGCCGGCCGAGGAGGACAGCGGTCGGGCTCGCTTCTCCCCGCTCGATCTTGCTGATCATCGCGCGGGACACCCCGGATTTGTCGGCGAGATCGCTCAGGCTCCAGCCGCGGCTTTCCCGCTCGATGCGCATGCGTTCGGCAAGCCTTGACGTCAAATCGTCCATTATCATAGCGTTGATTCTTCTATAGTAGATCGTTCAGAGTGCAACCCATGACAGACGGCGCGGAAGCGCAGGACGCCCGCTTGCGTCGCGCCCCTGCAGCCGTCGCCAATCCGGCATTGGCCCTGCCGTTTCCGCATCGCTAAGGACCGGGGCATGTCGCGCAACGCCTTTTACTTCGCCCTGATGTGTCTGGTCTGGGGGCTGACCTTCCTGCCGGTCAAGATCGGCTCGGCCCATGTTCCGCCGATCTTCCTTGCAGCGGCACGGTTCTCGATCGCTGGTGTCCTGATGCTGCTCTGGGCCGGGCGCGATCTTCTCGCCGTTCCACCCGCAGCGCGGCGGCGCCTGCTGATCACCGCACTCCTGGTGAATACCGGCAACTACACCTTCCTGTTCTGGGGGACCGCGCATGCACCGTCGGGGCTCGCCGCCATCGTCAATCTCGCGACGATCCCGATCTATACGCTGATCGCGAGCCGCTTGATCGAGGGGCAGCGGATCACCGGCCAGCGCATCGCGGCCATCGTGCTTGGGCTCATCGGGCTTTGTTTTCTGTTCGCGACGCGCGCCTCCAGCGGCTGGAGCGCGGCGCATGGCGATCCGATGGAGATCTGGGGGCTGGCGGCCGTGGCCTTTGGCACGTTGCTCTACTGCTTCGGCGCCGTGTTGACGCGGCGGATCGCCGGCACCATGCCGACGCTGACATTGGCCGGCTGGCAGACGGTCATTGGTGCGCTCGGCCTTGCGGCCGTCTCGTTCGCTGTCGAGCCCGTCACGCTTGCTGATATGCGCGCGCTCGGAGAGTGGCCGGTCTGGCCCGCCGTTGCCGTCCTGGTGATTGGCGGCTCGCTGATCGGCTTCACCATCTACATGCGGCTGCTGCGCGACTGGGGCGCCTTCCATGCCGGGCTCTATGCCTTCGTCAGCCCGGCCATCGCTGTCACAGCCGGAGTTGTCGTGCTGCACGAGCCATTCGGCCTGTCCGAGGCAATCGGCGCGGTGTTGATGTTCGGCGCAGCTGCGATCGCGCTCAGACGCTGAGGCCATGGTCTAGCGCCTGATGCTACCCGAAAGCCGGTTCCCGCGTTCGGCATCATGCTTGTCAGGGAGGGGGTGCGATGCGGGTGTTCTTCCTGAGCTGGCTGCGCTCGAAGGCCAGCACGATCGGCAGCGAAATCACCAGCGGCAGGATCAGGTAGAACAGCCGCCAGATCAGCAGGGCCGCAAAGACAGCCGGTGCCGGCACGCCCGGCATGACCGCGAGGAAGACCGCTTCCATCACGCCGACCCCGCCCGGTACCTGGCTGAGCAGCCCGGCCGAGAAGGAAAGGAGGAAGGCGCCGAGCACGATGAAGAAGCCGGGGTTTCCCTGATCGGGCAGCGCGAAATAGATGATGCCGGCGGCACCCATCAGTTCCAGAGGCGCAGCGAGATATTGCCGCGCAACGACCGGCAGCCGGGGATAGATCAACTCGAACTTGCCGATCTTGAGCGGCCTGAACTTCAGCCAGGAGCCGACCGTGTAGAGCCCGACGAAGGCGAGCAGCCCGAAGCCGATCAGCCGGGCAGTCGCATCGCCGAGGGTGAACCAGTGGGAAAGCCGGCCGAGCGGGCGCAGGATCTGAGGCTCCCCGATCAGGACGAGCCCAAGCAGCAGAATGGTTCCGAAGGCGAAGGTGAAGGAGCAGAGCGCCACCAGAACCGCGACATCGGCCGTTGTTAGGCCCTTCGCGGTATAGGCGCGGAACCGGACCATGCCGCCCGAGAAGACCGAGGCGCCGATATTGTGCGAGAGCGCATAGGTCACGAAGGAACAAAGCGCGATATAGGGCCAGGAGATGCCCTTCTCCTTGCCGAGATGGATCAAGGCAATGCGGTCATACCAGGCCAGCGCAGCGTAAGCGACGAGCGTTGCGAGGGCTGCGTGCAGGAAGGCGTCCGGGGAGATCAAGGCGATCTTCTGGCCGATGCCGGCCGCAATGATCTTGATGTTTTGCCAGAGGGTTCCTTGCTCCAGCAATGCCTGGACGGCGGCATCCGTGCCGGCCTCGGCCTTGAGCTTGTCCCAGAGCAACTCGACCGACCAGACGACCGCGACGAGACCGATGAGCGGCCAGAGATAGTCGAGATAGCGTTTCATGAAACCGGCAGGCTGCGAGGAGGCGTCGAAGGCGGTGTCGCGGCGCGCAGGGGAAGGCCTGGGAAGCCGGCCGGAGCGAACCTTCGCCTGTGTGCCAGCGAGGGAGGGCGAGGGCAAGCGGCGTTGCCCGCGCCAGGCCGCACGGACGGCCTATTTTCCGTTTTTCTTCAGCCAGTCCCGCATGAAGGCGATCTCCTTCTCCTGGGCGGAGATGACCTCAGTGGCCAGCTTCTTGATTTCCGGGTCCTTGCCATGAGCAAGCACGACCTTGGCCATGTCGATGGCGCCCTGATGATGCGGAATCATGCCACGCACGAAATCGGCATCGGCGTCGCCGGTGAAGGAGGTCGCCATGTCCTTGTGCATCTTGTCATTGACCGCCTTGTAGGCGGCTGTCGCCGGYGTGTCCGCGACGCCGGTCGCCGAGCCCTGCATGGCGCCGTGACCCTGGTGCTGCTGCGCAACGGCGACACCGCCCAGTGCCGCGATGCCGAAGAGAGCGGCGGCGAGCTTCAGCTTTACACGTCTGGTCATCGAAAAGAATCCTCATTCGTTTGAAGCGGCGCGCCACAGCTTCTCCAGGTGGGAATGGGCCATGCACCGTACGAACTGATCTTTCACCCGGGATCATGTCATGATCGCGGCGATATCCGGCAGCCTCGACGGCGCAGGCTTCGAGCGTCTGCCTCACGGCCAACGTACCGCAGACAGGATCATGAGCGACAGCATTCCCATCAGCCTGACCGGCATCACCGACCTTCCGCCCGGCAAGATCGCGGCGATCGTCACATCTCTCGAGATGTTTGCGCCGCCGGCCAAGCGGGCCGATCCGCCCGGCCTTTCGGGCTTCTCCCTCGAGCCGATCGGGAGAGACGATGTCACGCGCTATCTCGCGATCTACCGTGTGCTCGGTGAGCGCTGGATGTGGTTCAGCCGGCTGGTCAAGCCCGTGGCGGAGATCGAGGCGATCCTGGCGGATCCAGCCGTCGAGTTCTTCGCCGTTCGGGCCGATGGCCGCGACGTTGGATTGCTGGAGCTTGATTTCCGCGTGGCGGAAGAGGGAGAGCTCAGCTTTTTCGGGCTGGACGAAACCGTGCTGGGCCGCGGAGCCGGCCGCTGGTTGATGAATCGGGCGCTGGAACGGGCCTGGGCCCAGCCGATTTCGCGCTTCTGGGTACACACCTGCACGCTCGATCATCAGAGCGCCCCGGAATTCTATCAGCGCTCGGGGTTCACGGTCTTCAAGCGCAGCGTCGAGGTCGACGATGATCCGCGGCTGGCAGGGCATATGCCGCGCGACTCCGTGCGGCATCATCCGGTGATCGAATGAAAAAGGGGGGCGGGAGGCTAACGGCCTCCCGCCCCTTTTTCGTGCAAGATCCCTGAAGCCAGACGGTCAGGCGCGTGAGCGCAGCCCGATCGAATCCATCATCGACTGGTCGCGCGCTGCTTCGGCGGCCCGCTCGGAAGCACGCTCGCGATCGTCGAGAATCTCGACCTTCTTCATGTCCTCGAAGGCTTCCTGAAGCTCGGCCTTGGCCTCGTCGAGCTGGCCCTTCAGATTATCCGCCGACTGCCGCAGGTTGTCGCGGCGCCCGAGCGCTGCCTTGGCATAGGTCGGGTAGGCGAAATGAGCAGGGTCGGAGATACCGGCCCGTGTCTCCTCGCTCTGGATCTCACGATCCAGATCGGTCGCCATGCGATGGAAATCCGCAATCATCATCTCAATCTGGCTTACCCGGCGACGCTTTTCGTCCACCTGGAAGCGTTTGAGACGCAAGAGGGTCTCTCGCGACTTCATGTCGTGTCCAACTCCTGGTTACGCATGGCGGCTCCCCGACCCCTCGGTTCGCCGCCGGAACTTGATCCGCGAGACGAAAAGGACAATGGCGCAAGGAGGTTGACCGTTTCTTACCGAGGCCGCCCGCTTTCGACGCATATTGAGCCCGCGTCGCTGCTGCTGCCGTACGCTGTGTGTCCCCTATAGAGTCTGCGCAGTTATCAGGGCGTTCGCCCGTCTTTCCCTCCCGGATCGCCTTCCCTTGCTCGCCTCATCACGCCTTCCGGAGCACTGGCCGCTGCTCTGCGGCCTCGCTCTCACCCGCATTATCGGCTGGGGATCGACCTATTACGCGCCGTCGGTCCTTGCCGCCTATCTCGATCGAGATCTCGGGATGAGCGGGGAGATCGTCTTCGGAGGCATCACCATCCTGCTCGTGACCGGTGCGGTGGTCGCGCCAATGGTCGGGCGACATCTCGATCGTCGCGGAACGCGGCGTGCCATGTGTGTCGGGGCCATCATCTGCGCACTGGGCTTGGCCTTGCTCGCGGCGGCACAGGGGCCGATCAGCTATCTCGCGACCTGGTTCGTCATCGGTATCGGTCACTCGCTGACGCTCGCCAATGTCGGCAATGTCACGGTCGCGCAACTGATGGGCGCGCGAACACGACGCGTCATCGGCGTGATGATGCTTGCCACGGGCCTTGCCTCGAGCGTGTTCTGGCCGTTGTCCGCAGCCCTCTGCGCTGCCTATGGCTGGCGTGTGGCCCTCTTGATCTTTGCCGCGATCCAGATCGTGATCGTGCTTCCGATCCATCTCGCCATCCCAGTGACGCCCCCTCATGCGCCCGCTGCCGGCCCGGCAGCGGCGGCTCTGCCTGCCGATGAGGGCAGGGTGACCCCGCAAGAGCGTCGCCCGATCTTCTGGCTGCTGGCCTTTGCCTTTTCGGCAAGCGGGCTGGTCTCCTGGGGGCTGCCCCTCCATCTCATCGGCCTACTGCAGAGTTCCGGACTGACCAGTGCGACGGCCGTTACGATCGCCTCGCTCGGCGGGCTTGCAACGCTCGTGGCCCGTCTGGTCGACGTCCTGGCCGGGGAACGCTTCGCTGTCGAGCGTGTGGCCTTGGTCGGCCTTGTGCTCGGGCCGCTCTCCTGCCTCTACATGGCGCTGGCGTCAGGGACCGCGCTTTCCGCCATCGGCTTTGTCGCCGCCTTCAATGCTGCCATGGGCGTCATTTCCGTGGCACGCGCCACCTTGCCGCTTTCGCTGTTCGGCCGGCGTGGCTTTGCGACCATGCTCGGGCGGCTGACGGTTCCGCAGAACCTGACTTTCGCAGCCGCGCCGCTGCTCTTTGCGGTGATGATCGAGCGCTTTGGCAGCAGCGCGGCGCTGATGATCTCGGCGGTGATCCAGACCGGCGCGCTGGTGGCGATGCTGATCCTGGTGCGCCGCGTCAGCTCGCCATGATGGCTGCGAGCCGGGCGTAGCCTTCCCCCAGTGACGTCGCCTCGTCCTTGGCCTGTTTCAGGAAGGCTTCGAGCTGAGGGTTGAGGCGGATGGCCTCGTCGACCTCTGCCGATGCGCCCTGGCGATAGGCGCCAAGCCGGATCAGCTCCTCCATGTCGGAATAGGTCGCGAGTGTCGCGCGGGCCTTCTGGACGACGGGATAGTAGGGGGGGGCGCAGGAGCGCGGCATGGTGCGCGACACGGATTTCAGCACGTTGATTGCCGGGTAGCGCCCACGCTCGGCAATGGAGCGTTCCATGACGATATGGCCGTCGAGAATGCCGCGCACCGCGTCGGCGACAGGTTCGTCATGGTCTCCACCATCGACCAGCACGGTGAACAGACCGGTGATGGCACCTTCGCCGATGCCAGGACCGGCGCGTTCGAGCAGGCGCGGCAACTCGGCGAAGACGGTCGGCGTATAGCCCTTGGTGGTTGGCGGCTCGCCGGCGGCAAGGCCGATCTCGCGCATCGCCATGGCAAAGCGCGTGACCGAGTCCATCAGGCACATCACCTGCGCGCCCTGGTCGCGGAAGTACTCGGCCAAGGTGAGGGTGGTGAGAGCGGCCTGCTTGCGCATCAGCGCCGGCTCGTCGGAGGTGGCGACCACGACCACGGAGCGCGCCAGGCCTTCCGGGCCGAGGTCGTCCTGCAGAAACTCCTGGACCTCGCGGCCGCGCTCGCCGACGAGCCCGATGATGTTGACATCGGCGCGTGCGTAGCGGGCCAGCATGGAAAGAAGAACCGATTTGCCGACGCCCGAGCCGGCGAAGATGCCCATGCGCTGGCCAAGGCAGCAGGTCAGGAAGGCGTTGAGGGCGCGGACGCCGAGATCGAGCGGGGAGCCGACGCGGCGGCGTGCATGCGCGGGGGGCGGGTCGGCGCGGAAGGCGCAAAGATGTTCTCCCTGAGGCAGGGGCGGGCCGCCGTCCACAGGTCTTCCGAGCGCATCGACAACCCGGCCGAGCCAGGCATTGGTCGGCCGGATGCCCGGGGCTGCCTTGTCCACATAGGCGGGGCAGCCGCGGCGGACTCCGTCGAGGCCGCCATAGGGCATCACCAGCGCCTTTTCGCCGGAAAAGCCGATCACTTCGCAGGGGACACGCGTTCCCGGCGCGATCTCGATCTCGATGCGTCCGCCAAGGCTCATGGCGCCGATCGGTCCGGAGACCTCGACCATCAGGCCACGCACGCCCGTCACCCGGCCGAATGTCGTTACCGCATCGAGGTTACCGATTGTGGCGGCGAGGTCGGATAACCTGTCTATACCGTGCTTTGCGCCGCTCATTCCCCGTCCCGTCAATCTTTCATTTACCTCTGTGATTAACACTGTGCATCGAGGCTGTGTCGTGTTGCAGGGGCTTTTTGTCCCTGTTCCTCGGAACAGTCCTCCGCGAARGGCGATTTCGCGGGCGAAGGTCTCCCGATCCGTGTCAATTTCGACTCACCTCGACAAGGATCGTTCACTTTCTCCMTGGAAGCGCTTGCGCTCGGGAATCACGGTTTGTTAACCATTTTCCCAGTAGCGTGTCGCGTGGCGTTTCATCGGGCAAGCGCCTGGTCGTCCAGAGCCATGAGGGTTCGGATGAGAATGTGGTCGAGCTTGCCTCGGGGCGAAATTGGGGACGTGACATGCGGGTTCTGCTGATCGAGKACGATAGCGCAACCGCCCAGAGCATTGAGCTGATGCTCAAATCAGAGAGCTTCAACGTCTATACGACCGATCTGGGCGAAGAGGGTGTCGATCTCGGCAAGCTCTACGATTACGACATCATCCTCCTCGACCTGAACCTGCCGGACATGTCGGGCTATGAGGTGCTGCGCTCCCTTCGCGTMGCGAAGGTGAAGACGCCGATCCTGATCCTCTCCGGTCTTGCCGGCATCGAGGACAAGGTGAAGGGCCTCGGCTTCGGCGCCGACGACTATCTCACCAAGCCCTTCCACAAGGATGAGCTTGTCGCGCGCATCCACGCCATCGTGCGCCGCTCGAAGGGCCATGCGCAGTCGGTCATCACCACCGGCGATCTCGTCGTCAATCTCGACACCAAGACCGTCGAGGTCGATGCCGCCCGCGTGCACCTGACGGGCAAGGAATACCAGATGCTGGAGCTGCTTTCGCTCCRCAAGGGCACGACGCTGACCAAGGAGATGTTCCTGAACCATCTCTATGGCGGCATGGACGAGCCGGAACTCAAGATCATCGACGTTTTCATCTGCAAGCTCCGCAAGAAGCTCGCCAATGCGTCGGACGGAAAGAACTACATCGAAACCGTTTGGGGCCGCGGCTACGTGCTGCGCGAGCCGAACGATGTCGAGGAACGCATTCCGGCGTGATCGGTGTCATCCGGTCGTCACGATCGGATGCGACAAGAGATACAGCCTGATCGTCGGATGTACACGACAGGTTGACGGGACCCCGCCGAGAGGCGGGGTTTTTGTTTATGGCGGCAGCGGCCTAAAGCATCGGTCCGAAAGTCGATTGCGGTTTTCGGGCAAGCCGATGCAAACACAGAAGGTTCGATCATCGACCGGATACGGTATCCAGTCCGATGATCAGAGGCGGGAGCCGGCCGTGGGCAGCGGACGCGGCCGGTCGAAGGGGTAGCCGAGACCGGGCGACTGAGCCTTGCCGGAGCGGCCGTCGCGGTAGAGGCCGCGATGCTGCTTGTCCGGAACGATGCTGGTGGTGATTCCGATCACCGTCTCTGCGGCGCCAAGCAGGAAGGCTCCATCCGGGGCGAGCCGCTGGGCCAGTGCGGCCATCACCCGCGCCTTGGTCGGAACGTCAAAATAGATCAGCACGTTGCGGCAGAGGATCACGTCGAAGAGGCCGAAATGGCCGCTCGAATCGAGCAGGTTATGCTGCCGCAGCTCGACCATCGCGCGAATCTGCTCCGAGATGCGCCACTTGTCGCCTTCCTGCCGGAAGTGCTTCAGCAGGAGTTGGATCGGCAGGCCGCGCTGGATCTCGAACTGGGTGTAGAGCCCGCCACGGGCGCGCTCCAGGACTTCTGCGGAGATGTCGGTTCCGACGATCTCGATCCTCCAGCCCGCCAGCTGTGCCGCCATCTCATCCAGGATCATGGCAAGGGAATAGGCTTCCTGTCCGGTCGAAACTGCGGCGCACCAGATCCGCAGGGAGCGGTGGGCCGCATTCGCAGCGAGTTTCTCGGGGAGGATCACATTGCGGAACAGATCGAATGGGGTCCGGTCGCGGAAGAACAGGGTCTCGTTGGTGGTCATC
>NZ_JBFTLD010000223.1:0-11365 GCF_056396265.1 Allobosea sp. 05T422_2
CTGTAAACATGTGGTGCGCCCACACGATGAAGCCGACGACGCCGATCGCCACCATCGCATAAGCCATGCCGAGATAGCCGAAGATCGGCTTCTTCGAGAAGGTCGAGATGATGTGGCTGACGATGCCGAAGGCCGGCAGGATCATAATGTACACTTCGGGGTGACCGAAGAACCAGAACAGGTGCTGGTAGAGCACCGGGTCGCCACCACCGGCCGGATCAAAGAAGGTGGTGCCAAAATTGCGATCGGTCAGGAGCATCGTGATGGCCCCGGCCAGGACGGGCAACGCCAATAGCAGCAGGAAGGCAGTGACCAGCACGCCCCAGGCGAACAGCGGCATCTTGTGCATGGTCATGCCAGGCGCGCGCATGTTCAGGATAGTGGTGATGAAATTGATCGCGCCCAGAATGGAAGATGCGCCCGCGAGGTGCAGCGCGAGAATKCCGAAATCGACCGAGGKACCGGGGTGGCCCGCCGTCGAGAAGGGCGGGTAGATAGTCCAGCCGGTGCCGACGCCATGGGCGCCAGGCGCGCCTTCGACGAACAACGAAATGGTCAGCAGGATGAATGCGGCCACGACGAGCCAGAACGAGATATTGTTCAGCCGTGGAAAGGCCATGTCGGGCGCGCCAATCATCAACGGCACGAACCAGTTGCCGAAGCCACCGATCAGTGCCGGCATGACCATGAAGAAGATCATGATCAGGCCGTGGCCGGTGACGAAGACGTTGTAGCTCTGGCCGTTGGCGAAGATCTGCAGGCCGGGCTGCTGAAGCTCGATACGCATCATAATCGACAGGAACCCGCCGACGAGTCCCGCCATGATCGAGAAGATCAGGTAGAGCGTCCCAATGTCCTTGTGATTGGTGGACAGTAGCCAGCGTCGCCATCCTGTCGGATTGGCATGAGCTTCCCCGTGTTCGCGAGCGTCGACAGTTGGGAATTGGGCGTTCGGGGCGGTTCCCATGGGTTCGCCTCCCATTAGGACAGTTTCGAACTTTCATTTCSAATGGTCAAGGCCTGAGCCACGCCTGGCGGGGCCGCCATCAGCAAAACGCACAGTCGCGTTCAAGGTGAACCAACTATCGTGGCTTTGAACTGGGCGCATCGGGGCGGCGCCGTGGACGAGCAACTCATCCGTGGCATTCGCCTCGCCGCCCACTCAATGGATAACCCGAGGGCGCAACTATGCGGCGAGAGGCCGGCGCGTATCCACCGCTGCGTTACATTAAAGATGGTCATTTCAGTGACTGAACGAATACGTACAGCCACCAAATCCCATAACCCAGAAGCATAAGCACCGCGACCATGACCAGAAACAAAACTAGCGCGATTGAGCCCCCTTGAACGCGGGGTGAAAACCCATCCAAGGCGTCAGTTGTTTTGGTTTTTCCAGCGCCGATCGGCTGCTGAGTCCGCTTGCTTGTCGTCATTTCTACCTCCCAGGGGACGTGCATCAGCGTCCATTGGGCTGACTATTAGAACGGTCGCTTTCGGCAATAGCGTCATATGAATACTGCTGCTGGGTCAGCTCACCCGTCCCGAGGCACGTTCCTGCGCGCCGTGGAACGGAGAGCTTCGGCACCAATAGCCAGACGCGCTATCGAAAGAACGCGAGCAGGATGATGATCGGCAGGGGAATGCCCAACATCCAAAGAAGAATACCGCGGCCCATTGTTCGTCCTCCAATTTGTCGAGGCAGAACCCGCCACTGAAAGGAGTGTTCCCGGCCCTATAGGTTCCGGCTGGAACTCTTTTGCTTCGCCATCTGTTCACCCCTCGTCACGTGTGTGACGGAGCATCGGAGGGTCTCATGAACGGCGTCATCTACATCGTCGGCCTTATCGTGGTCGTGTTGGCCATACTTTCATTTCTCGGTCTTCGGTAAGGCATGTTTCCGATGGCAAGTCTGCCACCTTGGAACGGGCACTCTTCAGACGCGTTCTGTGAGAGCCGGATCCGTCGCTTAGCCGGTAACGAACATGACCCGTTATTTCTTCGACAGCACGGATGGCGACTTCGTCGATATCGACGAGGACGGAATTGAACTTTCCAGCGACGAAGAGGCGCGGCGATCAGCGTTGGACGCCTTGCCGGATATGACACGCGCGGTGATGCCAAACGGCGACTGCCGATTGTTCACCGTTAGCGTCCGCAGGGAAGAAGGTGGCGTCATTTACCGGGCGAGCATGGAACTTTTGGGCGAGCGATCCGAAAACTGGAGCACAAAGGAGGTCGATATGGCGAATGCAGATCCAAACARGGCGGCAGGTCAGCCCGGGAGGACAAGTGATAGCCGCCCACGACCGGGCACAGGCATACCGAAAGACGATCGCGGAACGCCGGCGGCGGATGCGAGCGTCGCTTCGCCAGCAAAGGGCGAGCCAAAACCCTCCAGCTCGCCGAGCGCACTCGACCCTGGGCGGCCGGTTAAGAAAACCTGATCTGCGGGGCCGCTAGGAACGCCTCGGCGTGCGCCGGTTTAAGCTGGGATGAATGAACCCTTCCGACGGCCGCAGATGTTGCCAAGTTATCKGCGCATKGGGATCGAGTTGATCGCTTGCGGTGCCGTCAAGCTTCGAGCCTGTCACGCTCGATGACGAGCTCGATGACCACGCCCAACGTGTCCCAAACTCTGCTGACCCGGCCAAGTTGACTTGCCGTCGCTTTGACCAAGCGGCTCCCGAAGCCTTCGCCTCCCGATCTCCGCGGAGATGGACCACCGCGCTCGCGCCAGACGATCACGAACTCGGACAGTCGCTCTGAGCATGTAATCTCGACCATGCCGTCCATCGTCGAAAGACTGCCGTATTTCGCGGCGTTGGTCGCGAATTCATGGAGCAGCAGCGAGAGCGATGTCACCAAGGTGGAAGGGATTGGAATGTCAGCACCGCGAACCTCGCAGCGCGACCGTTCACCCGCACGATAGGGTGCGAGTATGGCTGCAATCAGCGGGTGCAACGTGGTTGCGGCCGGTTCGCTTCCCGCAGCTACGGACGACATAGTCAAAGCGTGCGCGCGCGACAGGGTGGCGAGACGCTCGCTAACCGTTGAAGCGAGCTCGGCCGGGGTATTGGCTGAACGCGCCGTGAGATTGACGATTCCGCTCGTGAGCGCGAAGACGTTCTTGACGCGGTGGTTCATCTCGTGAAGCAGCAGCTGTTGCTGTTCCTGCGCCCGTTGCCGCTCCGAGATATCCCGGGCAATCTTCGAGGCCCCCACGATTTCGCCTCTGGCGTCCCTGATGGGCGAGACGGTCAGCGAGATCGCTACAGGCGTTCCGTCCTTGCGGCGGCGGATGGTTTCGTAGTGCTCGATGTGCTCCCCGGCGCGAATGCGCTCCAGAATCGTTGGCTCCTCGCCCCGACGGTCTTCCGGAATGAGCAGCATGACGGGCTGACCCAACATCTCCTCTCGCCGATACCCGAAAAGGCGCTCGGCGCCCGGATTCCAGTCGGTGATGAGACCGTTCAGATCCTTTGCGATGATCGCGTCATCGGACGATTCGACGAGCGCAGTCAGCCGGCGGGCCGAGGCGTCCCCGGCATGACGTTCGAGGGCAAAGCCGAGCTGGCGTGCGACGAGCAGCGCGAGGTCGCGCTCGTGATCGGTGAAGACCCGCGGAGTGTCATAATAGACCATGAACTTGCCTGCCAGTTCGTCGGCTCCGGYGAGCGGGATGAAGGCCAAGGCATGGATGCCCTCGCCGATAATGGTTTCGATGAGTTGTCTCGGCTCCTTGCTGAGGGCGACGTCCGAGAGGAAGATCGGGTCGGTTTCGCGCTCATGGCGCTTCCAGGGCGAGTGGCCGTCTACAGCGGCGCGGTATCCATCCGAGAGGCCGCGCCAAGCGACGAAACGCATTGTTCCCCCATCATCGAAGCGAAGGATCGACGCCCGCGAGCACATGAGGGTTTCACAAATGGCGTCAAGCGCACACTCGTAGATCTCGACGACGGTGCGGGCTCGAAACAGGCGATCGGTGAAGCGGAAGAGTGTGGTCTGCTCCCGAACCTGGCGCGCCAGATCGTTCGCAGCGTCGGTGGTCCTGCTGCGGACCGTAACCGTCGCCTGACGATCGGTGCTTTGCTCCATGGGCACCCTCATGAACAGCCGAGATCTCGCACAACGAGGAATCCCCTCTGGCGACCGGGGCATTCGAGCACCGATCCCGGCTCATCGCAATGTCATTTGGTCATAATCCGTTCTTCGTTTGAGCAGGGGTTCGTGCGCGCCGCCAGCGCAGTAAGGCGTCTGCGCCAACGACCGCACCTGTGCAAAGATCAACCTTGGGCTGATACTGAAATCCGAACTCGTCGTTCGCCAGCGTTGCATTTCGTTCGTCAGGCGAATGCGATTGCGACTCTGAATTTCGTCCTCGGCCCTGAACTCGCACGCCTCGCGGGATGGAGAGGATTTCGAGCGCCGGAGGGCGGCTCCGGCCCGACCGAGCACCAACCTGGTGTCGAAGCCGGCCTCGGCGATCACGAAGCCGGTGGCAAACCGAATGGTGATTGTCGCTCCCGAAACGACGAAGGTCGCCGACAACGCAGAGATCAACCTCTTGATGATTTCAGGGCCTTCATCGGAGCTCGCGAGCGGCTTTACCAGCGCAAATTCATTCGAGTCGATGCGTCCCACGACGCCGACGCCGGTGGTGCCAATGCGCTCGGCGATTTGGACGAGAACCTGGTCGCCGACGTCGAAGCCATAGCCGGAGTTGATGTCATGAAAGCCCGCGACATCCAGCTTTGCGATCAGCATAGGACCTTTGCCCGTGGCAGCGAGGCCCGCCACAGAATTCACGCAGTATCGCTCCATGGGTCCTCGTGTCCGGGACCTGGCCGGGCTCAGCCCTTTTGCGGCGGGGACCGCATCGCCATATCCAGGCAAACAACGCAGGGCGGTTCCACCAATGCTCGACGTTACACCTCGCTTCGTCCTCAACGAGGACGACTTCGATTCGTCCACGCTTCCGCTCTCACCAGCAAGCGATGGCGCGCTGCTCGATGCTTATTCGCTTGCCGTCACCGACGTGGTGGAGCGGGTGGGCCCGGCCGTCGTCAGGCTTAATGTCCGCAGGCACGGGCGCCCCTCCGGCTCCGGCTCGGGCGTGATCCTGTCGCCGGACGGGCTCATTCTCACCAACAGCCATGTCGTGCAAGGCTCGGCGCGGGTCGGGGTGCAGATGCCAGACGGGCGGCATTTCGATGCGCGTCTGATCGGCGATGACCCGGATACCGATCTGGCGCTCGTCCATGCCGAACCGCCCGTGAGCCTGCCGACGGGCCGTCTCGGTGACAGCGGGCTGCTGAAGCGAGGACAGATCGCCGTCGCCATCGGCAACCCGCTCGGGTTCGAGGCGACGGTGACGGTCGGCGTGATCTCGGCGCTCGGCCGCTCGCTGCGCGCCAAGAACGGCCGGCTGATCGACGATGTGATCCAGACCGATGCTGCGCTCAATCCGGGCAATTCGGGCGGCGCGCTGGTGTCATCGCGGGGCGAGGTCATCGGCATCAACAGCGCCATGATCATGGGCGCGCAAGGCATCAGCTTCGCGGTGGCGTCGAACACGGCGAGCTTCGTGATGGGCGGCCTCATCCGCCACGGTCGGGTCCGCCGGGCCTCGATCGGCATCGCGGCGCACCCGGCCGTGATCGCCCGTCGCATCCAGGTTGCGGCTGACGTGGATCAGGCGGCGGGCGTCATGGTCGACTCCGTGGAGGGCGGAGGCGCGGCTGATGTGGCCGGCATACGGGCAGGAGACATCATTGTGGCGGTCGACGGCACCCGTGTCTCCGGTGCCGACGATCTCGTGCGCCTGCTGGCCGAGGACAAGATCGGCCGGCCCACCGCCTTCGGACTGCTGCGCAATGGCCGCAGGCAGGTCATTGAGGTCACCCCACGCGAGAGGCGGGGGACATGAAGGCTGTTCCCCTGATGCTTCAGCCGCATGGGCTCACGCAGCAAAACGGATGGACGCGAACTCATTGAAGTCGTTGACGAAGCCGTGCTCGTTCGCGAGGCCCCTTTCATCTCAGGAGACACGGGAGGCTCACATGGGACCCTCAGAGGCAGTTGCTTCCGGCCAGGATCTTGCGCTGCGCATGAATGCAGCGTTCCCGCGCCGCGATTGGGTTGCTCTCCTGGCGGAACGGTCGCGAGAGAGTCGTGAGTTCGTCGAATGGCATCTTCAGGAAGACATCGCACCTCCGGAGACGCTGTTGCGCGCAGCATCAGGCCTGCTCGACGAGAATGCCGCCAGCGACAACTCACAAGTGGATTCCCCGACATGACGTTCAGAAACCACGAGGAGTATGAGGCTGCCGTACAGCGCGCCGCCGCGTTGAGCGATGCGCCCGAAGGATCTCCGCAGGCGGCCGAGTTCCGTCAGCTCACCGCTGAGATCCGCCGCTGGAATGAGGCGGACGAGGACGAGAACAGTCACGGGCCGGCCCCGCCCCACAGCTTGCTCACGCCGGACGATCTTCCCTTTTCGGGGCTGCCGGGCAATCTCGGGAAGCTCAGGAAGGACTGAGCCGTTCTCAGTCAAATGATCGGATGACCGCCGGTCACAGCGATGGTGGCACCCGAGACGTGGCTCGAACGCGGATTGGCCAGCGATATCCCGTCATTTCGGCAAGCCCGCGCGCCTGCTCAACGATGCCGAGGTACAGGGTTTGCCGAGTGAGGCCGGGCCATCGAGCGCGCGCCTCACTCCTTTCAGTCGGCAAGCCTAGCCTGCCCAACCCGATTGGGGCTCGATGTCAGACGTACTAGTCGAGTTCGTCGACTTTCGTGGTTCCAGATGCGCCAGCAGCACCAGTGGCTTTCTTTCCAGCCTTGGCTCCAGCGCTGCCATGCCCGCTGCCGCCTGCCTTGATGCGTGGGGCCACGACCTCAGCGTCGACATCGGCATTTCCGCTGGCTGAGGGCGCGGGACCGCCGATTTTGCCCTGTGCCTTGCCGCGTGTCTGKGTATCGACCGAGACGCCCTGCGCCAGAGCAGGCCCTGCAAGTGCGGCAGACATCGCAAGCACAATCGCGGACAATTTCACGCCATTCATCGGCTTCTCCTAGTCTGAATGCGCGACGGTATCGGTATTGGTGCGCCGCTCGCCTGGAACAATTGGACCGCCGCGCCAGGTCGGTACGAACGACGCAGGCCCATGCAAACGGCGCAGCATGACCATTGTTCGGATTTTCTGGGGTGATTTCGYGAGTCCGGTGCCGTATTGCGGCCCCGCATGTGGCAGTGATGAATCCCTGGCCCACAGGGGCGGGCGCTTCAAATATGTCGCCGTTCGGATAGGCTCATTGGTCGAATGACCTGCGACGTCGCATAGCCAGGATGCGACCACACGGCGATCAGCTCGCCCGTTTTGCAACGATGGTCAGCATGCCGTCTTCACCGAGCTGGGCAACGACCACGTCCCGTGATGTGAAGCCCTTCGCCGCGAGCGCCGATTTCAGCTCCGGCTCATTCTCTATGGCCGCTTGCAATTGCTGGATCTCGTCAGCCGAACGGTTTGTCAGTACCTGGTTGACCTGCACCTGGGCCTCAGCCGGAAGCGCAGCGAGATCGACGACGCTCACCGATTTGATAGTTGTTCGGCCCGAGCCCTGTTGCGGTGATGCAGACGGAGGTGTGGGCTGTGATAGACCCTGCGCATTCGCGCCGCCTGCCAGAATGAATGTAACGCCGACCACAGTTGTTATGATCTTTCGCATCGGATTTCCTTCCATGAGCTGTGGATAGGCGTCCAATTCCATAACGCGAATGCGGTCAGGGGCTGAAGCTGATCTGGTCATTTAGTGACCATATAGTGGCAGGGCTGCGTGATCGGCCTCCCAAACTAGGTGCGATCACGCGCCGATCGACGCGATCGTCAGCAGGATTTCCTCATCGATCTTGAGGCGGGAAAGCGGTCATGCCAGCTCGGCGGTAGCCTTCTCGTCGACGAGGCGCTCGGTTTTTGCCTCACTGAGCTCGCGGCCGAGCCTGAGTTGCGGACCGGGCCGCGGAGTCCAAGCTTGGCGCGCCAAAGTCATGCCTCCGCGGCGCGTTCGTCGCGCGCAGCCTACCAGATGGAGACCGGACGCCAGCACCTATCGACATCCCTGGAACAAGTGCCCAAGCGCCCGGTTTGATTGTGCATATATGGCAACTGTTTCAGGGAGATATCGATGAAACGGACGATCATCGCGGCGGTGTTTTGCGGGGCGACGATCCTGGCAGCTCAGGCGCAAACGCCGACGACTGCACCTACTCCTTCGCCAAATGCTCCAGCCGAAGCGAACGCGCCGCTGCCCGGTGCCAACAGCTTCACGGAAGGCCAGGCGAAGAGCCGGCTCGAGACCAACGGCTACACCGCAGTGTCCGAACTCAAGAAGGACGACAACGGTGTCTGGAAGGGCAGGGCGACGCACGACGGCCAGCCGGTCAACGTAAGCGTCGATTACCGCGGCAACATTACGCGCAACTGAGGATCTCGCAGATGACCCAGACCATCACGCGTTCGTACGATACCTATCAGCAGGCTGAATCCGTGGTGCGAAAGCTGAAGGACGCCGGCGTTGCCGATTCCGATATCAGCCTTGTCGGCCGTCACGCCGATGCCGATGAAAGCCACGCGGGCGAGGGAGCAGGAATCGGCAGCTTGATCGGCGGTGCAGCCGGGCTGCTGGCGGGTCTCGGCCTGATTGCGATCCCCGGCATCGGCCCTGTGGTGGCCGCTGGCTGGCTTGCTGCTACCGCCGCGGGAGCCGCGACGGGCGCCGTCGCGGGGGGGCTTGTGGGCGCCCTGACGAGTTCGGGCGTCGATGAAAATGACGCCCACTACTTTGCAGAGACGGTGAGGCGAGGTGGCAGCGTTGTGGCTGTTCGGGCAACCGACGAACAGGCGCCTACGGTCGTGGCAATCATGGACGGCGCGACACCCATCAACACAATCGACCGCCGTGCTGCTTATGAGAGGGAGGGGTGGACAGAATTCGATCCCGAAGCTCCGCCGTATGTGCGGCCCTCGATTTAACTGACCAGGGGGCCCCGGCAGCGATGGGGCCTCCTTCCAGCAACTTTGCATGCGGCTGGTGTTTGCCCAACAGCCTGCCACCCCGCGCCGCTATCTCGATCGATCAACTTCCCAGCGGTGGGCGCAATGCGACGAATTGTACGCGCCGAGGGGA
Organism: Allobosea sp. 05T422_2; assembly: GCF_056396265.1. Classification (NCBI taxonomy): domain Bacteria; kingdom Pseudomonadati; phylum Pseudomonadota; class Alphaproteobacteria; order Hyphomicrobiales; family Alloboseaceae; genus Allobosea; species Allobosea sp. 05T422_2. The sequence continues at coordinate 9,190 of NZ_JBFTLD010000223.1, forward strand.
TCGGGACCTTGGCGACGGCGCCACGGATGAAAATGCATGGCCCAGTATTTTTTCGACATCGAGATCAACACCGAACTGGTCGTAGACGACGAAGGAATAGACCTTGAAGATCACGTCGCCGCGCGTCTTTCGGCGCTTTCAAGTCTCGGCGACATTATCGCCGAGCATATCCAGACCAGTGACGGTCTGAGAGTGGATATGAGAATCCGCTACGCCGATGGAACCCCCATTTTTGCAGCGACGCTGACGCTCAATAGCCAGTGGCTAACGCCAGTTCCCCCGTCTCAACTTCGGCAGACGGTGCCCCGCAAGACGGAACCGTGAGATAGGCATCATCTGAAGTGGTTGCCTGCKGGAAACTGCGGCCTCCAACCGGGCGCCACAATCAGGATGCCGAGGCGGCGCCAAGCACATGCCGAGATGACCCGAACACTCACGCGGCCATGAGCTTGTCGATTATTGGCAGCCGCGCGCATTTTCCTGTCGCGTGAAAGATCGCGTTGGCTTCGGCGGCAGCGGCGCCAACGATGCGTATTCCTCCGGCACCCGATCGGGCTGACTTTATCGTCATGCACCTCGACAAAGATCACCTCGATGCCGTCGATATCGCTTCGAAGTGACGTGATATTCGCCGAGATTGCCGTTTATGAACCGACCATAGCGATGGCGGTCAGGGTTTCCTCGTGAGGGGCATTCCGATACCCCCRCCACGCCGCCGATGATCTGGCTTCGCGCCGTCTTTGGGTTCAGGATCCGGCCTGCGGCAACGGCGCTTACCACCCCATCCGGGGTCGACAAGGTCCATGCGGTGATCGGCCATCTGAACGCCATCTGAAAGGCGTAGCAGGAAGCCGACCAGACCGTCCGTCGTTGGAACAAACCCCAAGGCAGTTCGTTGCCACCACGCGAAATTCTTTGTTGGCCCCGGAAGGAGAAATCCGATGACACCTGTGCATGGGCGGACTGACCCTTGTAGTTTCCGTTAAGGTCTATACCGAGATGTGGCTAACCTTCACCGCGCCGCGCGACGAGAGCGCGGATGTTGTCGTACCTCTCGCTGCGATTAGAGCCTCGCGAGGGGATGGTGAATGCCGGAGCTTCAGGTGTGCCGCCGCGATCGCCAGGCTGATATTGCCGATGAACCGCGGGCCGATGACGTTCCCCATGCCTCTTCGGTCAGATCGAGCGGGTGTGCGCCACACACCCCGCGCTCGATAGCCAGGCCGCCAGCGAGACGCGACTGAGTGCGCTGGCCGCGGAGAGACCGGCCGCGCCCCGAAGCCCGCCTGCCTATGGCCCCATTTAGCCAAGACTGCGCTGGGTGAGGCCGAAAGTCTCAGCAAAAGCGCGGGTGAACTGCTCACTCGGAAAGCGGATGGCTATCGCTGAGTCGTCGATTCCCGCAACCTGATAGGCAATGTCCCACTCGCTCAGCCAAGTATCCATCGCCTGAAGACGAGATAGAAGGTCCTGCCCTTCGATCGGGATGAGGACCTCATGTGTCCGCGGCTGTGCTTCTTCGGTGGGGAAACAATTCATCGCATTGCCTGCGGTTTTCGGCTGCGGAATGGCTTGTCGATGTTCAATAGACGATCGAGGGCAGTGTCCGATGCCAGCAAAGGCCCCGCCGACGGCAAACCTCGGCGGGACCCTAGGTGTTTAGTCCCGGCATTTGATGGATTGGATCGAGCCTGAATCGTTCTGGCTCTGAAGTCCAGCATTTGCAGATGAACTCGTAGGGTGTGAGCCCCCTAAGGGTCTTCAGCCGGCGGCCGAAATTGTAGGCGRCAACGAAGTCTGTGAGGTGCGCCTCGAACTGGCGATGATCGTCATAGTGGAAGCGCTTGACGGTCGCTTCCTTGATGGTGCGGTTCATCCGCTCAACCTGCCCGTTGGTCCAGGGATGCTTCACCTTGGTGAGGCGATGCTCGATGCCATTCTCGCGGCACCGCATGTCGAACATGTGGGTGATGTAACGAGCTGTCRGCCCGTCGGCGTAGCGAGGCGGGAAGGTGAACTGGATTCCGTAGCACATTGGGAAGAGGCTCGACCGTTGCCTGACGGCGCGCGAAGCCTTGCGTAGCGCAGCGCGCCGTCACGGCGGTCATGGCCGGCCAGCAGGTCTCTAAAGTGAGGTTGTCGAGACAACACTTTGGAGCGAGGCCAACCATGACCA
>NZ_JBFTLD010000224.1:0-15416 GCF_056396265.1 Allobosea sp. 05T422_2
GCGTGATAGGCCACCAGCCCGCCGACACCGATGACGCACCAGAGTCCGAGGACCAGCGTCCAGTACATCATCCGGCCGAGGAAGGAGCGGCGCTTGCGTCCACGCCGCCGGCCCCCGCCATTTCCGCCCCCACCCTTGCGGATCTTCGGCATCTCTTCTCTCGGCTCCTGACGTGCGGCGCCGCGATGGCTGCGGCTCGAGCGATCATCGGCGGAGAGGCGCATGTCGAAGGCGTCGGAACTCTCGCTCCGCCCACCCTCGAAGGACGGCTCGCGCCGCTCGCCGCCTCGTCTCGCCCGATCGTTCATTCTGCCCCGTTCAGCCCCGTGAAACCGCGCCCTTTGCACCGAAAACGCGCGAGCTTCACACAGGAGTCAAACATGGCGCTTTTAAGGGCCGGTTAAGGGAAACCAGATTCCAGCACGGGCCCGGAGCAGCGATCACTCGGATTTGTGGCAAATGCGCCAGCCATGGCACTTCGCCGGGGAATGTTGCAGTGCAAACGTTCTTGTGAATTGAAAATCGCGTGAAACCCGACAACTTCGCCGCGCAGTCCAGATGCAATGCCGCAATTCGGCACGAATCCAGCCTGTTCCGACGTACTCGAGCCTCCGCGACCTAGAAGGTTATGTCCGAATGCAAGCCTCCAACCCCCTGAGCCGCTTTGCCCCGCAGGCTCTCGCCGTTTTGCGCATCGTGACCGCGCTGATCTTCATCATCCATGGCACTCAGAAGCTCTTTGGTTTCCCGGCCGCGCCAGCCAGCGGCCTGCCGGCCGCCTTCTCTCTGTTCTGGTTCGGCGCCATTCTGGAGGCTGTTGGCGGTTTCCTGATCCTGATCGGCCTGTGGACCCGTCCTGTCGCCTTCGTGCTGGCTGGCGAAATGGCCTATGCTTACTGGATGTTCCACGCACCGCGCAGCATCTACCCGCTGCTTAATGGCGGCGATGCGGCGATCCTCTACTGCTTCATCTTCCTTTACCTGGTCTTCGCCGGTGCTGGCGCCTGGAGCGTCGATTCCCGCTCGAAGCGCTGATTCTTCGACGGAACGGCGCCATTCGCCCAAAGAAAAGCCCGCCTCCCCCAGGGAAGGCGGGCTGATTTTTTTGGCCCGACAGGCCGGCAGAACTCAGACCGAGGCCGAAATCCAGCGCGAAAGGTCGCTCTTAGGGGCCGCGCCGACCTTCTGCGAGGCCAGCTTGCCGTCCTTGAACAGCATCAGGGTCGGGATCGAGCGAATGCCGAACTGGGCGGGAATGGCCTGGTTCTCATCGACATTCATTTTCACGATCTTGACCTTGCCGGCCATCTCACCGGCGATCTCCTCGAGCGCTGGGCCGATCATCCGGCAGGGGCCGCACCACTCGGCCCAGAAATCGACCACGACCGGCTCGCTCGACTTGAGGACATCCGCCTCGAAGCTCGCATCGGTTACCTTGTTCGTCGCCATGGCTTCTTCGCCTTTCAAAAGCAGTTCGCAGCACTGCTGCATTCGACACCGAAGCTATGAACGCCGGCAGCCCGGGTCAAGTTTCGTCGGCCTTGCATTGAAGCAGGGCTACCCTGCCAAATTCGCCAGAACGGCATCGAGCGCAGCGGCTTGTGGCTCCAGTGTCGCGAGCGTCGCAGTGTAGATCACCAGGGTCCGCACCTGCCGCCCCGGATAGATTTGCCCGATCAGGGCGCGATAGACGGCGAGCTGGGCTTGCGTCGCGGGCGGGATCGCCGATTCATCGGCCGGCGGGCGCGACGCCGTCTTGAAGTCGGCGATCAGTACCTCGTTCTCCGTGACGGCGAGCCGGTCGATCTGGCCCGAGACGGCGCGCACTGCACCATTCGCAAGCGTGATCTCGCCGGCAATCGGAACCTCAGCCAGAGATCCGGATGAAAACAGGGCGGAAAGCGCAGGGGCGCGAAGCAAAGCCAGGGTCTGGCCGATGACCTCCTGGCGTCGTGCGCCAGGCAAACCGGCTCCGCGCAGGGCGGCGAGTGCCTGTGCCGTCGCGTTGCGGGCCGGCGCGTCGACATCCGGCAGGATCTGCAGGAGCAGATGCGCCAGCCGGCCGGCTTGCGCTGCCTCGGCAAGGAATGGGCCGTCGCCCGGCCGCTCGGCCGCATCGGCGGCGCTGATCGCATTCGACGGCTTGAGCGGTGGCAACGGTTCCTGTTCGGCGGGCGCGGAGGCGCGGAGCCAGCCGGGTTCGGCGAGCACCGGCTTGGACTGCGCCTCCTCCACAGGACCGGTGGGCTTTGGTGCCGAGACCATGAAGCGCCGGATCGTGCCGACACCGTCCGGTGCGGCGACCTCCTGCAGGCCCGATGTCGCGAGCGAAAGTCCGCTTTCGATCATCGCATACCAGCTTCCGGGCGGCGCCTCGCCTTTGGCTTGCGCTCCGCAGACGATCAGCCGGTCCTCGGCCCGGGTCATCGCGACATAGAGGAGGCGATGATGCTCCTCGGCAAGCTGGTCGACGACCTGCGCCTTCGCCCTGCGGGTCGCCTCCGCATCGTCTGCCCTGGCCGGGGGCCAGATCGGCACGAGTTTGCCCCTGGGAGGTTCCACCGCGAGAATCTTCGGCAAGCGCTTGGCGCCCGGCTCGGGGGCGAGATCGGCGAGGATCACGATCTTCGCCTCCAATCCCTTCGAGCCGTGCACCGTCATGACGCGCACTTCGCCTGCGCTGCTGGAGAGGTCGCGCTTAACCTCGGTTCCGGCCTGGGTGATGTGGTGCAGGAAGCCGGCAAGCGATGGGCCGTGCCGTCGCTCATAGTCCAGCGCCGCGTTGAGAAAGGCGTCGAGCGCGTCGCCGGCCTCGGCCCCAAGCCGAGCCAGAGCGAGATTGCGCCCGCCTTCCGGCCCGAGCAGCTGCGCAAAGAAGCGAAATGGCCCGATGCGCCGTGCGTCGTCACCGAGTTGGGAGAGGCGTGCTTCGGTGGCGGCAAAGCGCGGCTCGCTTTCGCCGATGCCGTGCAGGGCGACGCGCAGCGAGCCCTTTCGCTCCGGCGCGAAGCGCATCAGATCGTCGTCGTCGAGGCCAAGCAGCGGCGTCTTCAGCGCGATGGCCAGCGACAGGTCGTCATCGGGCAGGAGCAGCGCCCGGCCGAGTGCCACGAGGTCTTCGACAGCGGGATGTGTCGCGAGGCTCAAGCGATCGCGACCGGTCACCGGCACGCCCGCATCCTTCAGGGCTTTGACGATCGCCTCGAACAGCGGCCCGCGCTGGCGCAGCAGGATCATGACGTCGCCGGGCTTGAAGCCGTGTCCGAGATCATCCTGCCCGCTGCGCGTCCAGCGTGCCAGCACGCCGGCGATGCGCGTTGCGAGCTTCACGGTCCCGCTACGCTGCTCGGGCGCGTCGACCGGAGTCGTCCAGGCATCCGGCGGCTCGCTCTGGTCGTCGGCCGATAGCGGCCAGAGATCGACTGCGCCGKGGTCGCCCTGGCGCACCGTGTCATGCACCTCCGGCCGGGCGCTGCCGTCGAAGACCAGCCCGCGGGCGTGCTCCGCCACCGCGAAGACGATGTCCACCGCCCGCATGATGTCGGGCGCCGAGCGGAAGGAGGTGTTGAGGCTCACCGCCTCGAATGCGAGCTGCGCCTGCCGGATATTCAGCCCGAGCCGGGTCCGCTGCTCGCCGAAGGCGCTCGGCGCGGCACCCTGGAAGCCGTAGATCGACTGCTTCTCATCGCCGACGACGAAGATCGTCCGGGGCTTTGGGCTCTCTGCGCGCGTGTCCCGTCCGCCCGTGAACTCGTCGGCGAGCGCGCCCAGGATCGCCCATTGCGCCTCGCTGGTGTCCTGCGCCTCGTCGAGCAGGATGTGATCGATGCCGGCATCGAGCTTGTAGAGCACCCAGGCGGCCTCGACCCGCGAGAGGAGGGAGCGCGTCTTGGCGATCAGGTCGTCATAGTCCAGCAGCGAGCGCTCGCTCTTCAACCGCTGATAAGAGGCGAGCATCCGTGTCACCAGCAGCGCGAGCGCGTGGCTGCGGTCGCGGATGGCAATGGCGTTGAGCTGGTCGACTGCGCCGAGCAGGAGATCGGCAAGAGTGTCGAGCACGGCCATCAGCGCCGACTCGAGTTCGGATTTGCCCTTGCCCCTGATATGCGCGTTGACCGTGCCTTCGGCCGTGATGAAGCCGGAGCGGCAGGTTGCGATCGGGTCGCCCTCGAACTGCTGCGCCGTCAGGCTCCGCAGCGCAGCCGCAAATTTCTGCCGGGTCGCGCTACCGGCATCCAGCGCCGAGACGAGAGCGGCAAGTCCTGGAAGCCTGCCTGGCCAGCAGGTCGAGCGCCTGCGCCTCCGCGCCGGCAGGATCGGCGGCAATGGCCGCGAGCAATTCGCGCCTTGCGTCGTGCAGCAGCTCAGCCTGCGCGAGATCATCGGCAACCTCGAAGCGCGGCGGTACGTTCGCCTCGAAGGGCGCAGATTGCAGAACGCGCGTGCAGAAGGCGTGGATGGTCTCGATTCTGAGCCCACCCGGCGTCTCCAGCGCCTCCGCGAACAGCCGGCGAGCGCTTGCCTGCTGCCGCGCCGTCGCGCGCTCGCCGGTCAGGCCTTGGAGCGCCGCGGAAAGGGCCTCATCCGGCATGGTCGCCCAGGCGCCGAGCGCCTTGAACACGCGGTTCGCCATATTGGCGGCCGCCGCCTTGGTGTAGGTGATGCAGAGCATCCGGGCCGGCGCGACGCCATCGAGCAGCAGTCGCAGCACGCGGTTGACCAGCACATGCGTCTTGCCTGAACCGGCATTGGCCGAAACCCAGGCGCTGAGATCGGGCCGGGCGGCAAGCGCCTGGCGTTGGTTGGTCTGCGGGGGAACGATCCAGCCGGGCTTCATGTTTCGCCTCCGGGCTCGTCGCCACCCGGTGCCGCGGACCACTCCTTGACCCGCGCGAGCTGGTCGTAGGGGCTGGTATATTTGATGTAGTCGGGCGCGCGCCGCGAGACATAGGCTTCGCGCCCGCTTCGAAGCGCATGGAGATGCTCGATCAGCCGTTCGAGATGGCGCGCGGCGACATCGGCCAGAGGCTCGCCATCGAACTCGAGCGGCTTGTCCTTGGCCCAGCCCTTCGGATCGTGATGGAGCTTGAGATAGAGCAGCGCGTCGACCGGTGCAGGAGCGATATCCTCGCGAAATCCGGATCGCGCCGCGAGCTCGGCTTCCAGTGTCAAYTGCGGCGCAAAACCCTTCTCGACCTGCGCCTTGCTTGGCGGAGCTCCGGTCTTGAAGTCGATGATGCGCAGCGAGGTCTGGCGCGTGATCTCGATTCGGTCGGCCCGCCCGCTCAGTCGGAATTCCGCGCCGTCCGGCAGCTTGAACGTCGCCGCGGTACCGCGTTCGACTGCAACCCGTGCCAGCTCGCCGCGCCGGCGCTCCTCCCAGCCGATGAAATGACTGGCGGTCAGGAGGAAGCGCGGCCACCAGAAGGCGCGGACCTCGGGTGTATCGTCAAACGCCTGGAACAGGCGCTTGCCGATCGCGATCAKGTGATTGAGCGAGTCGGCCGGCAATTGCTCCGGATAGGTCTCCGCGAAAGTCCCGACAATATCATGCAGCAGGTTGCCGCGATCGCTGGCGCCGGGGTCGCCAACGAGCTCGGGAAGGGCGTCGAGCTTCAGGATCTTGCGGGCAAAGATCTGGTAGGGGTCGCGGTAGAGCGTCTCGACCTCGGTGACGCTGAGCGCGACGGGCTGGAGCTGGCGCGCGGGCCGCGGAGCAGGGCGGCCGATTGGTTTGGCGTCGGCGGGTTTGCTCAGGAGTGAAGCAAGCCCGGTCAGGCGGGCTCCCCTGGCTGCGGCCCCGTTCCAGACATCCTGCGGGGTCACGGCCTTGAGCCTTTGCCAGAAGCGCGAGGCGATGGTCTCGGCCTCGCCGGCCTTGCGCGCGCGGGTCAGGGTCACCCGCTGCGCCATCGCGCCCTGGATGAAATCATGCGCGGTCTGGCCGATGCGCCGCTCGGGAGCGCTCAAGCCCAGTTCGGCCCGCATCGGCCGGTTCAGGAAGGAATCGGTCTTGGCCTCCGGAGGCCAGACGGACTCGACGAGGCCGCCCAGCACGACATGGTCGGCTTCCAGCAGGCGCGCTTCCAGCAAGCCCCAGATCTTGACGCGAGGATGGCCCGTCCCGCTGCGTCGGACCGATGTCTCGGCCAGCAGGCTGTCGAGGATCGCAATGACATCGCGGGGATGGCCGGCCTCGGGTGCATCTGGGAGGGCGCCGTCGATCTGGTCGAACAGCCCTGCAAGGGCCTCGCCGTCCGGCCCGACGAAGGCGAGCGTGGCGCCACTCTCCGCCCGACTGAGTGCGACCAGGGCATCGCGACTTGCCGTCACCACAGTAGCGAAGGAAGGCAGCGGGGCGGCCAGTGCTGCGAGCAGCGGCGCCATGGCGGCCTCGATCGCGTCGAGAACCAGGCCCGCGGCGGCGAGATCCGCGCTGTTCAGGCGCCTGCGCGGCGCAGGCGCATGCCGGTCCTGCATCAGTCCCGGAACCGCCGCAAAACTGTCGCGCAGGCCCGCAAATCCCTTTGTGACAGCCTCGCCCCGCCAGGCGCCGATCTCGAGCGCCGCCGCGCCCTGCGCCACGGTCTGTCGCGACAGTCCGAGCCGGCAAAGCGGGTGGGCAAGCAAGGGAACGAGGCTCGCCGGCATCATCTGGGCTCGCGCAGCCTCCAGGAGGAGGCGCAGCAGGGCGCCGGCCGGCCAGCGCGCGAGCGGCAGGCCAGCGGAATCATCGGCTTCGATGCCCCAGCGCCGGAGTTCCACGACGACTCGTTCGGCGAGGCCGCGATCGGGAGTGATCAGTGCGGCGTGCTTGCCGTCCTGCTCCAGTGTTTCACGGAGCGCGATGGCGACTGCCAGCGCCTCCTCGCGCTCGTCGGCGGTCTCCACGATGCTGATCCCATCGAAGGCTGCTTCAGCCTCGCCCGGGGAAACGCGGGTCGCGAGATCGGCCCAGAATTCCGTGACCGATGCCGGAAGCATCGCCTCGCGCAGCAACGCCGCCCGGGCCGCGAGGCCCGGTTCCGGCCTCGCCAGCGGCTGGGCGTCGTCACGGCCGGCCTTCAATGTCTGGAGCAGCCGATACAATGCCGCCTGCGGGTGGGACGGTGCAGGCTCCTTCTCGATCGCCTCCCAGGCAAGCTGAGCCAGGTCGAGGTCGAGATCGGGCAGTACGACCGCGCCATTGGGCATCCGTGCGATCGCTGCGAGAAGCCGGGCGGTGGCCGGGATCGTGCCCGTGGAGCCCGCAGCAATGATAGGCCCGGTCACGCTGCCGGAAAGCAGGCGTTGGCGTTCGGCTTCGAGCATGCGGTTGCGAAAATCGGCAGGATCGCAGGCATCGCGGCTTTCGAGGATCTTCGGCCAGGCCTCGCCCAGGATGGCCAGGAAGCTCGCATTGAGCTGCCAGACCTTGTCGAAACGAGCGGCGTCAAGGGTCGCCAGCCGCTCGACCGGCACGCCTTCGGTCTGCATCTGGTCGAGCAGGGCGGCGAGGTCGCCAGCCAGCCCCCAGGCCTCGGCCAGCGTCGAAGGCACGAGCGAGGGCTCTGACGGGTCGAGCTTCAGGTGGCTGCGGTTCGCCGTGCGTCCCCAGCTATCGACCAGCCGCGCCAGCAGCATCCGCCGCGCCAGTGGGTCGATCGGCCCGACGCGCGCGCCATCCCAGCCGCCCGCGCCGATCAACGCTGTCTCGGCCTCGTCGACATCGCCGAGCGGCACGATGCGCGGCAGCAGCAGCGGCTTGCCGCCAAGCCTCGCAGACAGGCCGGCGACCAGGGCCCGCGCTGCACGGCGCGTCGGGAGATAGAGCGTCGCACGAGCCATCGCTGCCGGATCATCCGGCGCGTAGACCTGACCGAATCGTCCATCCAGCACCGCCTGCGCCAGCACGTCGAGAAACGCTGTGCCGGCGGGGATGGTGAACAGGTTGAGCTCAGCCATGGAAGCTCTGGGCGGCCGCGAACGCGGCTTCTGCCGGCGCGATCGCTTCCGGCGTGCCGACATGCAGCCACTGGCCCTGCAGAACATGTCCGAACAGGCGCTTTCGCGCGATGAGCCGGTCGAAGAGCAGGTTGAGCGAGAACGAGCCCTCGGGGGTGTCGGCAAAGATCTCGGGTTTCATGATGATCACCCCGGCATAGACGACGGGGGCCGTTGGCGCCTGTCCGCGCCGTGTCAGCCGGCCGTCCGCATCCTGGAAGAAGTCGCCGGCGCCGTCGAAGCCGACACTGTCCTCGCGCCGGGCCAGCAGCATCAGCATGTCCATCTCCGCCGGCGTCCAGGCCTCGGCCATGGCCGCAATGTTGGAGATGCCGGTCTCGCTCCAGAGCGAGTCGGAGTTGACGTGGAAGAAGGGTTCGCCGCCGAGCAGCGGGAGGGCCTTCTTCACGCCGCCGCCGGTTTCGAGCAGCGCGTCGCGCTCGTCCGAGATGACGATCCGGGGATGTGTGCGCCCGGCGAGGTGAGCCTCGATCTGCTCGGCGAGATGGTGGACATTGACGATCGCCTCGGTGGCGCCGGCTTCGGCGAGCCGGTCGAGCGCGTGATCGAGCATCGCCTTGCCGCCGATCCGGACCAAGGGCTTCGGCAGGCTGTCGGTGATTGGGCGCATGCGCTGGCCAATGCCTGCCGCCAGCACCATGGCCCGGCGGATCGGCCGCGAACCCGTCTCAGTCACGCGAATCTCCCGATTGTGATGAACCTGCGCGATCCATAGCGCGTCGCGGTCGCGCTTGTCGCGGACGACCTCTCAGGGGCTCTCGGCTGTCTCGAACAGCTTCGGCAGATGGGCCTGATACCAGGCCTTCAGCTCTTCGAGCGCTGGGTGCTCGAGGTTGCGGCGCAAGTACGTTTCGATTCGCGGCAGGTGCTTGAGATAGGCAGGCTTGCCGTCGCGCTTGTCGAGGCGTGCGAAGATCCCGGCAATCTTGGTGTTGCGCTGTGCGCCCAGGATCGCATAGGCGCGAGCGAAGCCGGCGAGATCGAAGCTCTCGTCCGCCGCCCGCCGCGCCGAGCCATAGGAGGCAAGCAGCTTGAGTTCCAGCGCCGCCGGCACGTCAACGCGCGCGTCCTGTCCCAGCGAGACCAGATCATAGGCGGGGTGGCCGAGCACGGCGTCCTGGAAATCGATCAGACCGAGCTTGGCGTGTCCTTCACGCTTCGGCAGCCAGATCAGGTTGGGGGAGTGGAAGTCGCGGAGCGTCCAGGTCGATGGTGCGGCGAGGATTTCGTCGAACAGCTTGCTCCAGATGCGGCTGAATTCKGCATGAGTCACCGCCGGCAAGGTCACACCGGCAATATGCGGGGCGTACCATTCGAGCACGAGTTCGGTCTCGATCGAGAGCGCACCCCGATCATAGTCCGGCACGATGTAGTCGCGTCCGTCGGCGACCGGCAGGATCGCCGGCAAGGTGTGGCGATGCATGTCGGCCAGCAGGCGTGCGGCGGCCTCATAGCGTTCGGGAATCGGTCCGTTCTCGTCGAGCACGCCTTCGTCACCGAGGTCCTCGATCAGCAGGAGGCCGGTCTCGAGGTCCTGGGCAAAGATGTCGGGGGCCGAATAGGTCAGCGAGCGCAGGCCGCGATCCATGCCGACGAAGGCATCGACCGATTCCGCCAGGTGCGCGATGGCGCTGTAAGGCTTGCCGAGGCGGATCGCGGGGCCGTCCGCGCGCGGCGGCGAAATCATCAGGATGGCGGTTTGTCCATCCGGACGGGTCAGCCGCTCATAGGCGCGGGTCGAGGCGTCGCCGAGCATGAAGTCGCGCTTGGCCTCACCCCATCCGGCAGAGTCGATCAGTCGCCGCGCTGCGATCGCGATGGCAAGGCGCGAGCGCCAGAGCACACCGCCGGCGAGACTGGCGATCCGCCCGGTCTCGGGCGCCTTTGGGTCGACGTCGAGCACGATGTCGAGCCGCCGACCGGCAGGCAGCCGCGTACCGGCCCGGTCCGGCCACTCGACCAGCGTGATGATGCGGTCGAGATCCTCGATCAGCCCGATATCATCGAGCTCGTCGGGGGACCGCACCCGGTAGAGATCGGCATGGATCACGCTGCCGCGCAGCGTGTCGTAGCTCTGCACCAGGGTGAAGGTCGGGCTCGGAGCCTCCAGGTCCGGGTTGTCGGCAAGCTCGCGCAGGATAGCGCGCGCCAGCAACGACTTGCCGGCGCCGAGATGGCCGGAGATCGCCACGATATCGCCGGGCTTGAGGATCGCGGCGAGATCGCGGCCGAGCCGCACCGTGGCGGCTTCACCGGCCAGCGTCAGCCGATGCCCGCCTGTCTTCACGGTATCCTCTGTCATTCAGCGGCATCCGAGAGCGGCATGCCTTCCGAGGGAAACACCGCGGTGACCCGCGTGCCCTGCCCTGGCGCAGAATCGAGCTCTACATGGCCACCATGCAGCTCCACGATCGAACGCACGATGGAGAGGCCAAGTCCGACGCCGCGATGCTTGGAGCCKAGAGAATGGCTCTCGAAGCGGTCGAACACCTTGTCCTTGACCTCGGCCGGGATGCCGCGGCCTTCGTCGGCGACGGTGATGCGGACATCGCCGCCGATGCGCCCGGCCGTGACCCCGATGGTCTGGCCGGGAGCGGAGAAGCCGATCGCGTTCGAGATCAGGTTGAACAGCACCTGCCGCAACCTGCGGCCATCTGCCCTCAAGGGGCCGGTCTGGGGCGCGATATCGACCTTGAGGGTCAGCTTGCTGTCGATCAGGCGGTCGTGCAGGCCGGCCGTCGCCTGGGCAATGGTCTCGGCGACATCGACTTCCTGGAATTCGAGCGCCAAAGCGCCGTTGTCGATCGAGGCGAGGTCGAGAATGTCATTGATGATCGCGAGCAGTGCACCGGACGAGCGCACGATATGGCCKGTATAGTCGCGTTGTTTCTCGTTGAGCGCACCGATCGTCTCGGCGCCGAGCAATTGCGCGAAGCCGATGATGTTGGTCAGCGGCGAGCGCAGCTCGTAGGAGACGTGGTGGACGAAATCCTCGCGCAGCCGCGAGACCTTCTCCAGGGCTTCGTTCTTTTCGGTCAGGGCACGTTCGACATTCACGCTTGCGGTGACGTCGGCGAAGGTGATCAGCGTCGCTCCGTCCGGCAACGGCGCGGCGGCGCAATCGAGCACGGTGCCGTCACGACGCTCCATCCGGCAGCCATAATCCTCACGCGCATCGCGCACGCCGGTGATGACGCTTTGCAACTCCGTCCAGACATCGTCATGCGGATAGAGCGGCCGGCAGAGCCGGACCACCTCGTCGATATGCGGCGTGGCTCCGGCCAGGTCGCCATGGATCTTCCAGGCCTGGGCGAAGGCGGGGTTGGAGAGCTTGAGCCGGCCGTCCGAACCGAACACCGCGACGCCCTCGCGCAGCGAGTCGAGCGTTTCCCGTTGCGTGCGTGACAGCGCATTGAACCGGGATTCGAGCGTGAAGCGTTCGGTCACGTCATCGAAGAGATAAGTGACCCCGCCTTGCGGGTTGGGGCTCGAGACGACATGGATCGTCCGCCCATCCGGCAGATACCACCAGTCCTCGCTGGCACGCGGGCTTGTATAGGTGGCCTGCACCGCAGCCTTCCAGCTGCGGTAGTCGCCGAGTTCAGGCAGGCGGCGCTCGGCTCTCAGCCGGTCGAGGATTTCGCTATCGCTGGGCTTGCCTTCGAGGAAGGCGGAGTCGAGCGACCAGAGCGTCTCGAACCCGGAATTGCTGTAGACCAGCCGTTGTGAGGCATCGAACACGGCAACGGCCGTCTTCAGCCGGTCGAGCGTGCGCACATGCGCATCCATCTGGCGCTGCAGGTCGGCGCGAACGGCCTCAAGCTCGCTCATGTCGGTCGCGATGCCGGCAAAGCCGGCCGGCGTCGGCATTTCCAGGATGTCGAGCGTATGCCGCTGGCCGGCTACCACGGCCGGAGCGCGTGTTGCGAACGGGCGCCCTTCGCTGCGCGCCTTGGCTGCGTTCTCCCGTTCATTGCGGTCGAGCAGCTCGAGGCCGCCCTTCACCGCCTCGCTGCCGCCGGCAGCTTCGACCGCGCGGGCATAGGCGGCATTGGCCCAGCTCAGGCGACCGTCGGCATTGCGGGTCCAGACCGGTTGCGGCAGGCCAGCCAGCAAGGTCGAGAGCGCTGCATGATCGGCGGTGACATGCTCGAGTTCGCTTTGCAGCGCCATGACCCGGGCCCGCTCGCCGCTGACCTGGCGGAAACGGATCACCGCACGCCCTGCGACGGGGCGGCCTTCGACATCGATGAACGGGCCGGAGCGACTCCTGAGCGTGAAGCCGAAGGCTTCGCCGCGCTCCTTCAATGCGTCGGTGGCGAGTTCCAGGCGCTTGGCATCGGCGGGAGGGGCCCAGCTGCCATAGGCAAGGGCCAGCGCAGCGCCGGGCGCGCCGAGAAAGCCGCTGTCGCCCTCGAAGATCGGCTCGGCGTTCTTTCCGTTCCAGCTCACCACGACCTGGGCATCGGATGCGAGCAGCGCACCCAGGCGTTCCTGGTGGCTGCGGGCCGCTTCCAGTTCGCTCGCGAGCTCTCCTTCGCGGCGCTGCCAGCGTCCCCGCTCGCGCACATAGATGATCGAGGTTGTTGCCGCGAAGACCACAAGCCCGGCCAGGACGATCGAAAGGCTGCCGGCACCAAGCGCGCCTGCCGGGAGCGGAGCCATGATCTCGGTTTGTGCGAGCGCCGGAAGCGGAATGCTGCCGACGGCGAGGCCTGGGAGCAGTGCGCTGTGGCGCCCCGCATCTCCGTTCCGTCTCTTTCGCCCCGCTCGTCTCATTCTGCTTCCGTCACTTAGTCTGAACCCGACCCTGGCGTTGAACGGCCAAGGTGGAAAGCCGATCGAGGCGCCGCAGCCCGAACCGGACGCACGCACACCACCACACCAACCCGTTTGAGCTTGCTCGACCTCGCGCGAACGCAGCGGGCCCGAATCAGCTCCACTCTAATCACCGGTGGAGTCCGGCAGGAAGTGCTTAATGGCAGGTAAATGCGTGGAAAATCGCGACCGAGTGCCGCCCCAGGCCAAGAAATCAACAAATTGATCCTGGCTGTAGGGCGCCGTCTATTAGTGGTGTCTTCTTGCAATAATGAGAGGTCAGTCAGATACAAAAAAGCCCGGCGCGAACGCCGGGCTTCTTCAACTTTACGCCTGTTGGCGTGTCAGTAGCGGTAGAGCTCGGGCTTGAACGGGCCGGTCGGGGCCAGGCCCAGATACTTCGCCTGCGCATCGTTGAGCACAGTCAGCTTGGCGCCGACCTTGGCGAGGTGGAGCGCCGCGACCTTCTCGTCGAGATGCTTCGGCAGCGTGTAGACCTTGTTCTCGTACTTGGCGTGGTGGTTCCAGAGCTCGATCTGGGCCAGCGTCTGGTTCGAGAACGAGCAGGACATCACGAAGGACGGGTGGCCGGTGGCGTTGCCGAGATTCACCAGGCGACCTTCCGAAAGCAGGATGATGCGCTTGCCGTCGGGGAACTCGACCTCGTCGACCTGCGGCTTGACGTTGTCCCACTTGAAGTTCTTCAGGCCCGCGACCTGAATCTCCGAGTCGAAATGGCCGATATTGCAGACAATGGCGCGGTGCTTCATGGCGCGCATGTGCTCGACGGTGATGACGTCGAGATTGCCGGTGGCGGTCACGAAGATGTCGGCGCGGGGCGCAGCATCTTCCATGGTCACGACCTCGTAGCCTTCCATCGCCGCCTGCAGAGCGCAGATCGGGTCGATCTCGGTGACGAGCACGCGGCAGCCGGCCTGGCGCAGCGAAGCGGCCGAGCCCTTGCCGACGTCGCCATAGCCGGCGACGACCGCGACCTTGCCCGACATCATCACGTCGGTGCCGCGGCGGATGGCGTCGACCAGCGATTCACGGCAGCCATAKAGGTTGTCGAACTTCGACTTGGTGACGGAGTCGTTGACGTTGATCGCCGGGAAGGGCATGCGGCCGGCCTTGGCCAGCTCGTAGAGGCGGTGCACGCCGGTGGTGGTCTCTTCCGAGACGCCCTTGATCGCGGCGCGGGTCTTGGTGAACCAGCCTGGATTGGCCTTGAGCTCCCGCTTGATCAGCTTGAAGAAGATCGTCTCTTCCTCGTTGCCCGGCTTGTCCAGGAATTCGGCCTTGCCGGCCTCGGCCTCGGCACCGAGGATGATCAGCATGGTCAGGTCGCCGCCATCGTCGAGGATCATGTTCGGCGTGCCGCCGTCACCCCATGTCGCGGTGCGCAGGACGTATTCCCAATACTCCTCCAGCGTCTCGCCCTTGATGGCGAAGACCGGCGTGCCGGTCGCGGCGATCGCGGCGGCGGCATGGTCCTGGGTCGAGAAGATGTTGCAGGACGACCAGCGCACGTCGGCGCCGAGTTCCTTCAGCGTCTCGATCAGCACGGCGGTCTGAATGGTCATGTGCAGGCAGCCGGCGATGCGGGCGCCCTTGAGCGGGGCCTTGCCCTTATGCTCGGCGCGGATCGCCATCAGGCCCGGCATCTCGTCCTGGGCCATGTTGATTTCCTTGCGGCCGTAATCCGCGAGGCTGATGTCCTTGACGACGTAATCGTGCTTCGACACGGGGCTGCTCCAATGGCTTGATCTTGAATGACGCGCGGCTCTCTAGCAGCGACGGCGTCAGAAGGCAATCAAAGATATAAAGATGTCTTTATATGCGCCGGGAATGAGCGCGGCGCGACATGCGCGAGCCTCGCCCGTCAGATGCCCGCATTGGGCATTGTCGCGTGCCTGCCATCAGAAGTCAGCAGTCCGGGAAGGGAGGGGACGGTTTTGCCACCAGCGCATCTCAGGCCGAGCGCAGCAAAATCCGACCTCAGGCGACCTGGAAGGGCGCGCGGTCGGCGCCTCAGTCTATTCGCCTTCGCCGAACTTGTCGGCGACCAGCGCTTCGAGCGCCTTCAGCGCCTCCTGGGCGTCACGGCCCTTGGCGACGACGGTGATGGTCGAGCCGATGCCGGCGCCGAGCGTCAGGATACCCATGATCGAGGTCGCGCCGACGGTCTCGCCGCAGCGGGTCACGGTAATGTCGGCGTCGAAATTCGAGGCGCACTGCACGAATTTCGCCGTGGCGCGGGCGTGCAGCCCCTTCTTGTTGACGATCGGCAGTTCGCAATAAAGCGCGCCGTTCGGGATCGCCGTCTCCGGGCAATCACAATCGTCTTCGCTGCTGCTCACCTGGCCGCTCATCCTATTTTCCCGCCAGAACCCGGCTGGCTACGGTGATGTATTTTCGGCCGGCATCCTGCGCGCTGGTTACGGCCTCGTCGAGGGTCTTCTCCTCGCGCACGCTGGCGAGCTTGATCAACATCGGCAGGTTGATCCCGGCCACGACGTCGATCCGCCCGGGTTCCATCACCGAGATGGCCAGATTCGAGGGCGTGCCACCGAACATGTCGGTGAGAACGATCA
>NZ_JBFTLD010000225.1:0-11345 GCF_056396265.1 Allobosea sp. 05T422_2
CTGCGGGAGTCTTTCGGGCCGCTATTGCTCGGGTCTGCTGCTGTTGCAGTTTCGCGACGCAGGGCGCCCATGCTGCATTCCCTGCTTCCCCTTCGTCGCCAATGCCCTAAAAACGCCGCGCTCATCACGAGACGTTAACTGTGGTATTGGATCGTCGCTCGCAACCGGGCCGCCGTCCATGGCGGAGCCGGTCTTGTTGTTTGCGGCGCTTAGGCGCGGTCTTGCTCCTTGAGGACGAGGGAAGAGGGATACGATGTCGAATTTCAGCCTGACCCGCCGCGAAACCGTGCTGGCACTGCTTTCGGGTGCAGCAACGGCCGCGACCGCGCCAGCCTGGGCTCAGCAGGCGGAGTGGCGCCAGAGCTATGATTCAGGCGCTCRCAATGCTGTTGCCCGGTCCTCGACCCCGACCTTGTCTTCCGAGACGCTGCAGGCGACGGAGCAAGCGATCGTCGCCTATCGCGACCTTGCCGCCCGCGGCGGCTGGACCCCGATCCAGCTGACTGACAAGCTTGGCGTCGGCTCGCGCGGCCCCGGCGTGGTCGCGCTGCGCCAGCGCCTGATCATCACCGGCGATCTCGATTCTGCTGCCGGCACCAGCAATATCTATGACTCCTATGTCGAAGCCGGAGTGCGCCGCTTCCAGTCGCGCGTCGGGCTCTCGACGACCGGCGCCATCAATCGCGCCACCCTGACCGCCCTGAACGTGCCGATCGAGCGGCGTATCCGCCAGCTCGAGACCAATGTGGTGCGCCTGCGCTCCTGGTCGGGCAATCTCGGCAACCGCTATGTCGTCGCCAATATCCCGGCGGCCTCGGTCGAGACGGTCGAGAATGGCCATGTCGCGACCCGCCATGCGGCCGGCGTCGGCAAGGCCGACCGGCAGTCGCCGCTGCTGCAGACCAAGATCCCCGAGGTCAATTTCAACCCGACCTGGACCGTGCCGGCTTCGATCATCCGCAAGGATCTGATCCCGAAGATGCGCAAGGAGCCGAACTACCTCACCGAGAACAAGATCCGCATCATCGGCCCTGCCGGCGAGATCGCGCCCGATCGCGTCAACTGGAATTCGGACGAGGCCACCCGCTACACCTTCCGCCAGGATCCCGGCGGCGAGTTCAATTCGCTTGGCTTCGTGCGCATCAATATCCCGAGCCCGCACGGCGTCTACATGCATGACACGCCGGCCAAGGGCATTTTCGGCGACGATTTCCGTTTCGTCTCCTCGGGCTGCATCCGCGTCCAGAACGTGCGCGACTATATCGCCTGGCTGCTCAAGGAGACGCCCGGCTGGGATCGCGCCAAGATCGACGAGGTGATCCAGTCCGGCGAGCGCATCAACGCCCGGATCAGCAATCCCGTGCCGTGCTACTGGGTCTATATCACCGCCTGGGCGACGCCCGATGGCGGCGTGCAGTTCCGCGACGACATCTACAACAAGGATGGCCTGGGCCCGGCGCCGGTTGCGGCGCTGCAGGAAGACCAGAACATCTGAGAGCAAGCGCTCTCTCATCCTGAAACGGCCCGCCGGTTCTGGCGGGCCGTTTTCATTTGGCGTCCAATGGGCTGTGGTCGGGCGCTGCTCTCAGGCCGCCGTCGCGACTTCCCGCAGCACGGCGACGACGCGCTCGGTGAAGGCCCTGGTCCCGAGCGTTCCGCCGAGGTCGCGCGTGCGCTGCTCCGGCAGGCGGATCGTGCGGTCGAGCGCAGCCTCGATCGCCTGGCCGGCACGCAGCAGCGCCGGGTCCTGCCTGCGCTCCCCCAGCCAGTTCAGCAGCATCGCGGCCGAGCCGATCAGCGAACAGGGATTGGCGAGGTCGCGGCCGGCGATGTCGGGAGCCGAGCCATGCTGCGCCTGGGCCACCGCATGGTCCTGCCCCGCATTGAGCGACGCGGCCAGCCCGAGGCTGCCCGAAATCTCCGAGGCCTGGTCGGAGAGGATGTCGCCGAACATGTTGGTCGTCACGATGACGTCGAACACCCCGGCATCGCGGACAAGCAGCGCCGCCATCGCGTCGATGATCTTCTCCTCATAGGCGACGTCGGGATAGCGTTCGGCGACCGAACGCACGCATTCCAGGAACAGCCCGTCGGAGATCCGCAGCACATTCGCCTTGTGCACGGCCGTGACCTTGCGCCGGCGCTGGCGGGCAAGGGCAAAGGCGCTCTCGGCGATGCGCAGCGAGGCCTGTCGCGTCACCTTTCGGAAGGAGAGAGCCAGGTCCGGCGTCGGCATCATCTCGCCGGGACCGAGATGCATCGAGCGGTCGGAATAGAAGCCCTCGGTGTTCTCGCGCACCACGACGAGGTCGAGCGGCTTGCCGCAGCGCGGCTCAAAACCCTCGCGCGAACGGGCAGGGCGGATATTGGCGTAGAGGTCGAGCCGCTTGCGCAACTGGCCGGAGGGGTTGAGCCCGCCCTTCTCGGCCGGCGGGTAGTCATTATGGGATACAGGCCCCAAAATGACGCCATCGGCCCGACGCRCGGCCTCGAACACGCTCTCCGGGAAGGTCGAACCGACCGTGCCGAGCGCGGCAAAGCCGATCTCGGCATGCTCATAGTTGAGCGCGAAGCCGAACAGCTGGCTCGCCTCGTCGAGCACGCGACGGGTGGCCGCGCTGATCTCGGGGCCGATGCCGTCTCCGTCCAGGACGAGAAGCTGCAAGGGGGCGTTTTTCGGTGATGTATCGGTCATTGCAGGGCTGCGTCCGGAACAGGGATGGAGCTGCCCGGCCGGCGCGCCGCCGCGCGGGCCGGGCAGCAGGGATCATTCGACCTTGATGTTCGCTTGCGCGACCACCTTCGCCCATTTCTCACGCTCCGCCTTGACGAAGGCCGTGAACTCCTGCGGCGTGTTGCCGATCGGCTGCGCGCCTTCCAGTTCGAGGTTCCGGCGCACTTCGGGCAGGTTGATGATGGTCGCGACCTCGCTGCGCAGCCGGTCGATGATCGGCTGCGGCGTGCCCTTGCGGACGAAGACGCCATACCAGCCGCTGGCCTCGTAGCCGGGCACCCCGGCCTCAGTGAGCGTCGGCACCGTGGGCAGGGCAGGGGCGCGCTCCGCGGTGGTGACGGCCAGCGCCCGCAAGGTGCCGCCATGCACATGGCCGATCGCCGAGGGCAGGGTCGCGAACATCATCGGGATATGGCCGCCGATCAGGTCGTTGAGGGCGGGGCCGGCGCCGCGATAGGCGGCATGTTTCAGGTTTGTCTGCGCCATCAGCTCGAACAGCGCGGTCGCGATATGGTTGGCCGAGCCGTGGCCGGCCGTGCCGTAGGTCAGGCCTTCCGGCTGCGCCTTCGAGAGCGCGATCAGCTCCGCGACCGAGTTGGCCTTGACCGACGGATGCACCAGCAGGAGCAGCGGCGCCTTGGCGATCAGGGTGACGGGCTCGAGCACCTCGGCCGGATCGTATTTGAGATTCTTGAACAGGCTCGGGTTCACGGCCATCGGGCCGATATTGCTGATCAGCACGGTATAACCATCGGCCGGCGCCTGCGCCGCGGCCGTCGTGCCGAGATTGCCGCCCGCGCCGGCGCGGTTCTCGACCACGACGCCGACGCCGAGGCGCGACTGCAGCTTCTCGGCCACGGCCCGTGCGATCACGTCCGTGCCGCCGCCCGCGGCATAGGGCACCACCATGGTGATCGGCCGGCTCGGCCAGTCCTGGGCCTGAGCGGCGCCGAACATACCCAGCATCGCTCCGAGCATCGCGCCCAGCCGCAGTCCCGCAACTCTCCGCATCGTCAATTCCTCCCGTCGATCGTTGCCCGTCGGTCTCTCGCCGACGGTTTCTCAATTTCGGTATACCGAATTATACTGAGACGAATTGATACGAGGCAAGCGTTGATTTCGGCGCTGGCTCACGCGATCACGCGTGACCGGCGGAGCGCGCGCCGGACGAAGCGAGGAGATGGTCTTGGGTGATTTTGCCGACATGCAGCCCGCGCCCTCGCTGGCAGGCCAGGCCTATGCGCGCTTGCGCGACGCGATCGCCAGTGGGGAGCTTCGTCCCGGAGCCAGGCTGCGCGAGGAGGATCTGGCGAAGCATATGCAGATGAGCCGCACGCCGCTGCGCGAGGCGGTGCGCCGGCTCGAGGCGGAGGGCTTCTTCACGCGCGAATCGCGCAGTCTCGTCGTCGCCTCGCTCGATCATCAGGCGGTGTCGGAACTCTATGCGATGCGCGAGGTGCTCGAGGGCACGGCGGCTGCCTTCGCCGCGCGCCATGCCGCAGAGGTCGAAATCGAGGCGCTGCGCGATCTCCATACGCTGGAGGCCGGGTTGCTCGCGCAGCCGCAGGATCTGGCGCGCCACAACGAGCGCTTCCATTCCGCGCTCTACGGCGCAGCGCATAATCGCTATCTGCTCAAGACCCTGAACGCTTTGCGTGACGCCCGCGCGCTGCTCGGCCCTTCGACCCTGCTTGACCCCGTCCGCGCCGCGCAGGCCCATGCCGAACACGAGGCCCTGGTCGTGGCTGTCGAGCGCCGTGACCCGGTTGCAGCTGATGCAGCCGCGCGCAGCCATATCCGCTCGGCCCAGCGCGAACGGCTGAGGCGGCTGGTGACCGGCGATTAGGGCCGCTCCCCCCGGAGTTGGGGGAGCGCTGTTCAGGCTCCGCGCTTGCCGCCGGTCGGGCCTGCCGAAGCCAGCTTCAGCACGAGCGCTCCAGCCAGCGCCGAGAGCAGCGAGCCCATCAGCACGCCGATCTTGGTGGCGTCGCCGAGTTCGGGATTTTCCGGGAAGGCCAGCGCTCCGATGAACAGGCTCATCGTGAAGCCGATGCCGCAAAGCAGTGCGACGCCGTAGAGCTGCAGGTAATTCGCCTTGGCCGGCATGGTGCCGAGTCCGCTCTTCACCGCCACCCAGGCGAAGCCGAAGACGCCGATCTGCTTGCCGATGAACAGGCCAAGCGCGATGCCGAGCGGAATCGGCGCGAGCAGGCTCGACGGCGACATGCCTGCAAAGGACACGCCTGCATTGGCGAAGCCGAAGATCGGCACGATCACGAAGGACACCCAGGGATGCAGCTTGTGCTCGAGCATGTGCAGTGGGGAATGCTCGGGCTCGTCGCTGCCGCTGCCGTCGCCGATCGGGATCGTCAGCGCCAGGATGACGCCCGCCAGCGTCGCGTGCACGCCCGATTTCAGCTGGAAGAACCAGAGCAACGCGCCGATGGCGAGATAGAGCCAGATTCGCGTCACGTTCGTCCGGTTGAGAACGATCAGGACGGCAAG
The DNA here is from genome assembly GCF_056396265.1 of Allobosea sp. 05T422_2. Classification (NCBI taxonomy): domain Bacteria; kingdom Pseudomonadati; phylum Pseudomonadota; class Alphaproteobacteria; order Hyphomicrobiales; family Alloboseaceae; genus Allobosea; species Allobosea sp. 05T422_2. The sequence continues at coordinate 5,240 of NZ_JBFTLD010000225.1, forward strand.
GCACAAGCCCGCCATGCCGAGCATCGGCAGCGAGATCTCGCTGGTATAGAACAAGGCGATGATCAGGACGGCGCCGAGATCGTCGAGAATCGCGAGCGCGGTCAGGAAGACCTTGAGCGAGACCGGCACGCGGGGCCCGAGCAGGGCGAGCACGCCGAGCGCGAAGGCGATATCGGTTGCCGCCGGGATCGCCCAGCCGCGCATCGCGACCGGGTCTCCGCGCGTCAGCGCAAGATAGATCAGGGCGGGCGCGATCATGCCGCCGAGCGCCGCAATGCCGGGCAGGGCGCGTCGCGACCAGGTCGAGAGCTGCCCCTCGATGAATTCGCGTTTGATCTCCAGCCCGACGAGCAGGAAGAAGATCGCCATCAGCCCGTCATTGACCCAGTGCAGCACGCTGAGGCCGCCGACATAGCTGCCGAGCAGCTTGAAATAGGCGGGCGCGGCCGGCGAATTGGCGATCAGCAGGGCTATCGCAGCCACGCCCATGAGCAGGAGACCGCCGGCCGCTTCGCTCGCCAGCAGGGCCTTCAATGGCGAGCGCCTGGCAGGTGGAGCATTCCCGGCGATGTCTTGCGTCACGTTCAATTCCTTGCTGGCTGCTGTCGCCGCCCTTTGTGCAGGCGGCGCGCGCTCATGTCACCCCGCATCGGCCCTTGGAATGGCGGCCCCCACCGTGCTACGGAGCGCGCGATAGCGGGCTCGGCCGCGAGATTCCGCAACAGCCAGAACTGCGTGGCTGCCGCATGGCCCTTGCCGGCCCCTGCGGCAATCCGAAGCGCCGATGGAGCATCCCATGAGTCGTGACGCCGCTGCCGAGAAGCATCTCTCGAACTCATTCTTCGGCGCTTCGCTCGCCGATTCCGATCCGGAGATCTCGCGTGCCATCGGTCTCGAGCTCGGTCGCCAGCGCGACGAGATCGAGCTGATCGCCTCGGAGAACATCGTGTCGCGCGCCGTGCTCGAGGCGCAGGGCTCGGTGATGACCAACAAATACGCGGAAGGCTATCCGGGCCGCCGCTATTACGGCGGCTGCCAGTTCGTCGATATCGCCGAGAAGCTGGCGATCGAGCGCGCCTGCCGCCTGTTCGACTGCCAGTTCGCCAATGTCCAGCCGAATTCCGGCAGCCAGGCCAATCAGGCCGTGTTCATGGCGCTGATGCAGCCCGGCGACACCTTCATGGGCCTCGATCTCGCTGCCGGCGGCCATCTCACCCATGGCGCCCCGGTCAACCAGTCCGGCAAGTGGTTCAAGGTCGTGCCCTACGGCGTCTGCGTCGTCGACCAGACCATCGATTATGATGCGATGGAGCGCCTCGCCGTCGAGCACAAGCCCAAGGTCATCGTCGCCGGTGGCTCGGCCTATGCCCGTCATTGGGATTTCGCCCGCTTCCGCGAGATCGCCGACAAGGTCGGCGCCTATTTCATGGTCGACATCGCGCATTTCGCCGGCCTGGTGGCGGGCGGCGCGCATCCCTCGCCGTTCCCGCACGCCCATGTCGTCACCACCACCACGCACAAGACCCTGCGCGGTCCGCGCGGCGGCATGATCCTGACCAATGACGAGGCGCTGGCGAAGAAGATCAACTCGGCGATCTTCCCCGGCATCCAGGGCGGCCCCCTGATGCATGTCATCGCCGCCAAGGCGGTCTCGTTCCACGAGGCGCTGCAGCCGGAGTTCAAGATCTACGCCCGCGCCGTCGTCGAGAACGCCAAGGCGCTGGCCGAGACGCTGAAGACCAAGGGCTTCGACCTCGTCACCGGCGGTACCGACAACCACCTCATGCTGGTCGACCTGCGCTCCAAGAAGATTACCGGAAAGGCTGCGGAAGCAGCGCTTGGTCGCGCCCATATCACCTGCAACAAGAACGGCATTCCCTTCGATCCGGAGAAGCCGATGGTCACCTCCGGCATCCGCCTGGGCACGCCGGCTGCGACCTCGCGCGGCTTCGGCGTCGCCGAGTTCCAGCGTGTCGGCGAGCTGATCGCCGAGGTGCTGGACGGGCTCGCCGCGCATGGCGAGGAAGGCAATGACGCCGTCGAGCAGGCGGTGAAGGCCAAGGCCCACGAGCTGACGGCACGTTTCCCGATCTATTGAAGACAAGGCGACCCCGTCGCCTGAAGGAGAAGAGCCGCGATGCGCTGTCCCTATTGCGGCTCCCTCGAGACCCAGGTGAAGGACTCGCGTCCCACCGACGATCACGCCTCGATCCGCCGCCGCCGCGTCTGCCCTGACTGCGGCGGCCGCTTCACCACCTTCGAGCGCGTGCAGCTGCGCGAGCTCACCGTGGTGAAGCGCTCCGGCCGGCGCACACTCTTCGACCGCGACAAGCTGCAGACCTCGATCGAGGTCGCCTTGCGCAAGCGCCCGGTCGCGCCGGAGCGCGTCGAGCGCATGGTCAACGGCATCGTCCGCCAGCTCGAGAGTTCGGGCGAGGGCGAGGTTTCGAGCTCCACCATCGGCGAACTGGTGATGGAGGGGCTGAAATCCCTCGACGATGTCGCCTATGTCCGCTTCGCATCGGTCTACAAGAATTTCCGCGAGGCCCGCGATTTCGAGGAGCTGCTCGGCCAGCTCAGCGGCGACGAGATCGAGGCTGCCGGCGTGGTTCCGCCCATTCGTGGCGATGACTGAGCAGAGCGCGCTCGACCGCGCCTTCATGCAGCAGACCCTCGCCTATGGCGCGCGCGGGCTGGGCACCACCGGCACGAACCCTAGCGTCGGCGCGCTGATCACGCAGGACATGCCGGACGGCCCCGTCGTGATCGCACGCGGCCACACCCAGATCGGTGGCCGGCCCCATGGCGAGGCCCATGCCTTCGACCGGGCAGGCGCTGCCGCGACGGGCGGCACGCTCTATGTCACGCTCGAACCCTGCTCCCACCGCACCATCCGCGCCGCGACGCCTTGCGTCGAGCGCACCATTCGGGCCGGCGTGAAGCGGGTCGTGGTGGCGATGGCCGATCCGAATCCGCGCTTTCGCGGGCTCGGCTTCGCGCTGTTGCGCAGCGCTGGCATCAGCGTCACCACCGGCGTTCTCGAAGACGAGGCCAGGCACACCCATCGCGGCTATGTCCTGCGCATCACCGAGGGGCGGCCGATGGTGACCTTCAAGGTGGCGCGCACGGCCGACGGCTATGCGGGCAGCGCGGCAGGCGGCCCCATCGCGGTGTCCTGCCAGGCTGCGAATGGCTGGGTCCATCTCCAGCGGGCGCATCACGACGCGATCATGCTCGGCGTCGGTTCGGTGCTCGCCGATAATCCGATGCTGACGGTCCGCCTGCCGGGAATGGCGCATCGCTCGCCGATCAGGGTCATCCTCGATTCGCATCTGCGCCTGCCGCCGGGCTCCCGGCTCGTGCAGTCGGCAGGCGAGGTTCCGGTCTGGGTGATCGCGGCGGAAACGGCCCCTGTTGCGAACGAGGCCGAGCTGGTCGCGGCAGGTGTCGAGGTCATGCGCGTCTCAGCCGGACCGGACGGTCATCTCGATCTCCGCGAGGCCCTGCATTTGCTCGGCGCGCGCGGCATCAACCGGGTCTTTTCCGAAGGCGGCCCGACGATCGGCGAGAAACTGGCTTTGGCGGGCCTGACTGATGAGGTCATCGTTTCGACCTCGCCGCGTATGCTGGGTTCGCCCGGAATCGTCGCCGTCCGTCCGGCCCTTGCCGGATTGCTGGCCGACCCCGATCTGTACCGGCTTGCGGAGAGTGGCCTGATCGGCCACGACMGTTTCGAGCGTTATGAGAGGATTGCCTGATGTTCACCGGCATCGTCACCGCCATTGGCACGATCGTGGAGGCCCAGAACAAGGGGCCGAGCCTGAAGCGGCTTGCGATTGCGAGCCCGTACGAGGCCGCGGGAATCGAGATCGGCGCATCGATCTGCTGCGCCGGCATCTGCCTGACGGTGACGGCTCTGAAGCCCCGCGAAGATGGCGAGGGGGGCTGCATCTTCCAGGTCGAGGCCGCTGCCGAGACCTTGTCCAAGACCCTCGCCGGGGAGTGGGAGGCGGGCACGAAGGTCAATCTCGAACGCTCGCTGAAAATGGGCGACGAGCTGGGCGGCCATCTGGTGACCGGTCATGTCGACGGCGTCGGCACGATCCTGAAGATCGAGCCGATCGCGGCCGATCCCGACGAGCCCTGGGGCGCAACCGCGCGCTTCCATATCCGCGCGCCGCAGGGTTTGCCGCGTTTCATCGCGACCAAGGGCTCGATTTGCCTCGATGGCACCTCGCTCACGGTCAACAGCGTCGAGGACGATGTCTTCACCGTCCTGCTGATTCCGCACTCCTTCAGCGTCACCACCTGGGGCGAGCGCAAGCAGGGGGACCGCATTCATGTCGAGGTCGATCTGATGGCGCGGTATGCCGCGCGGCTTGCGGAGGCGAGCCCGGGGGGGTAACCAGCCGACTTGAAATCCAACAAGGATAAGAACGATGGCCGGACCCCGGCAGATCTCGGCCGATAAGGCCGCAACTCCCGCCGCTCCCCTGGACGGCGCACGCGTGCTCGTCGTCGAGGCGCGCTTCTATGACAAGCTGGCTGACGAGCTGCTCGAAGGCGCGCTCGCGGTGCTCGACAAGGCCGAGTGCCGCGTCGACGTCGTKACCGTGCCCGGCGCGCTCGAAATCCCGACCGCGATCGTCATCGGCCTGCGGGCCGCCGACGAGGCAATCGACCCCTATGAGGCGGTTGTCGCGCTCGGCACCGTCATCCGTGGCGAGACCGGCCATTACGACATCGTCGCCGGCGAAAGCTCGCGCGCGCTGATGGATGTCTCGGTGGCCTATGCCATGCCGCTCGGCAACGGCATCCTGACCGTCGAGAACGATGCCCAGGCCTGGGCCCGCGCCAATCGTGCCGACATGGACAAGGGCGGCGGCGCGGCGGAAGCGGCGCTCGCCGTCCTGCGTTACAAGCGCTCGCTCGCGGACAAATCCTCATGAGCCGCGCGGAACTGCGTCGCGGTGCACGGCTCTCCGTCGTGCAGGCGCTCTATGAGATGGAGATCGGCGGACGCGGCGTCATCGAGGCGATGGCCGAGTTCGAGGCGTTCTGGATCGGCAAGGAGGTCGAGGATATCGAGCTTCCCAAGGCTGAGATCGCCTTCTTCCGGGACCTGCTCGGCGGCGTCGTCCGCGAACAGCGCCTGATCGACCGCTCGGTCGATGACGTTCTCGCCGCGGGCTGGCCGCTCAAGCGCGTCGAAGCCGTGGTGCGCGCCATCCTGCGCGGCGGCGCCTATGAACTCGCCTTCCGCAAGGATGTGCCGGCGCGCGCCGTGATCTCCGAATATGTCGCGGTCGCCCGTGCCTTCTACGAAGGCGAGGAGATCGGCATGATCAACGCCGTGCTCGACAAGATGGCCCGCGACTTCCGCGCCGACGAATTCGACACGCCGGCCGCCTGACGCGCTGATGGCCGGCGCTCCCCAACGACCCGGCGAGTTCGAACTGATTGCGCGCTATTTCGCGCCGATCGCCGGTGCGGGCGGCCTTGGCCTGCGCGACGATGCCGGGTTGCTGCGCCCGGCGCGCGGCTTCGAGCTTGTGGTCACGACGGATGCGCTGGTCGCAGGCGTGCATTTCCTGCCCGACGATCCGCCAGCCTCGATCGCCCGCAAGGCGCTCGCGGTCAACCTGTCGGACCTGGCGGCCAAGGGGGCATCTCCCTTGGGCTTCGTGCTCTCGCTGGTCCTGCCCAAGGGCTGGACCGAGCCCTGGCTCGCGGGCTTCGCCCAGGGGCTGGGGGAGATCGCGGCCGAGAGCGCCTGTCCGCTCGTCGGCGGCGATACCGTTTCGACGCCGGGGCCGCTGACGCTCTCGATCACTGCCTTCGGCAGCGTTCCGGCCGGGCGCATGGTGCTGCGCTCGGGCGCCAAGCCAGGCGATCTTGTCCTCGTCTCCGGCACGATCGGCGACGGCGCGCTCGGCCTCAAGGTCCATGCGCCGGCCAAGCCGGACTGGGTCGCCGGACTTAGCGAGCCCGATCGCGCCTATCTCGCCGACCGCTACCTGCATCCGCGCCCGCGCCTGGCGCTGGCGGCTGCCCTGCAGGATCATGCCTCGTCCGCCATGGATGTCTCGGACGGGCTCGTCGGCGA
>NZ_JBFTLD010000226.1:0-11342 GCF_056396265.1 Allobosea sp. 05T422_2
GCTGCGGCTGGGCCAGCGACGAGCGGTTCTGGACATTGACGGTATTGATGTCCGGGTTGGTGCCGAGCGCGAAGGTGACGTTGAGCGTGTAGCTGCCGTCGGCGCCGCTGGTCGACTGGTAGTAGAGCGCGTTGTCGACGCCGTTGATCTGCTGCTCGATCGGCTGGGCGACGGTGGTCTCGACCACCTCGGCATCGGCGCCGGGATAGCTCGCGGTCAGGGTGACCTGCGGCGGCACGATATCGGGGAACTGCGCAACCGGGATCGTGAAGATGGCGATGAGGCCCGCCAGCGTGATGACGATCGAGACGACGAAGGCGAGGCGCGGYCGGTCGACGAAGATCGACGAGATCACGTCTAGCTCCCGCTTGCCGGAGCAACGGGCGTGGCGGAGACGGTCAGGCCGGGGCGCACCTTGAGCAGGCCTTCGACGATGACGTTCTCGCCCTCGGTCAATCCGGTTTCGACGACGACATCGGCGTCCTGCTGCGGGCCCAGCTTGATGCGGCGCTGCTGGGCCTTGCTGTCCTTGTCGACGACCATGACATAGCTGCCGGCCTGATCGACCTGGACGGCCGCCTGCGGCACGACGAGGCGTGCCTGCTGGCTCCGCTCGCGGACCTCGACCGAGACGAATTCGCCGTCGATCAGCTGGCGATCGGGGTTGGGCAGCGAGGCCCGCATGGTCACGGTGTCGGTCTGCTGGTCGACCTGCGGGTCGGTATAGTTCCAGACGCCGGGATGGGGGTATTCCTTGCCGGAGGACAGGCGCACGGTGATCGCGATCTTGCTCTGGCTGCCGTCCTCGCGCCGGCGCGCCTCGCGGAGTTCCTCGAGCTGGCGCACGCTGACCTGGAACAGGACATACATCGGGTCCTGGCTGACRATGGTCGCGAGCGGGTTGCTGCTGGGGCCGACGAGATTGCCCTGCGTATAGGCCGTGCGGCCGATGCGGCCGGCGATCGGGGCGATGATGTCGGTGTAACCGAGATTTTCCTTGGCCTGGGTCAGTGCCGCCTGGTTCTGCAGCACCGAGGCATGGGCGACGTCGAGAGCGGCGCGGTTGCTGTCGAGCGTCGCCTGCGAGACGGCCTGCGTCTTCACCAGGTCCTGCGAGCGCGCATAGGTGAGCTGAGCGTTGAGCTCCTGGGCCTTGGCGGCGGCGAGGTTGGCCGTCGCCTGGTCGAGCTGCGCCTGATATTGCACCTTCTCGATCTGGTAGAGCGTGTCGCCGGCCTTGACCTCCTGCCCCTCGGTGAACTGGATCTTGTCGAGGAAGCCCTGCACGCGGGCGATCAGCGCCACGCTTTCGGGCGCCTTGATGCGGCCGACGAAGGAATAGGACCAGGTCACGCCCTTCTTGGTGGCGGGCTGGATGCCGACGGCGGGCGCAGGCGGGGCGGCCGGAGGTTGCGCGGCTTGCCGGTCGTTGCAGGCGCCGAGCGCCAGCGCCATCACCGCAATCGAGACAAGCAACCGGAACGTCATCCGTATGCCCCGCAATGATCGATCCCGGGGATGCAAGCCCCCAGGAACCCAAGTCCCGTAGGATCGAGACCCGCTGGGACCTGCGCCCATGGTGACAAACTTCCGGGCGCTTGCACAGAGCCCGGCTGATGCCGAAACCGCGAGGGGCTGGGTTCGCCGAGGCTGTCGGCGTCTCCGTGACGGTTCAGAGCGGTTCGACTACGTCGGGATTCATGGCGATGAAGAGTTCAGCCTGACGCGCGAACAACATCCAGGCCGGATCATTCTCCGACCGTCCGGCGTGGCAGTGCATGATCGTGAAGATCGCCACCGTTCCGGCCGGCTGCTCGGGGTCGATGCGCGCGGCGCGACACATCGCCCTGGCAATTCTCTGGACGCGCGGATCATCCCGACGACCTGCCGCGCTCACCCCCGCGGCCACGGGTTTGGCTTCGTCGATCAGAGGCATGGCGGACCTCCCGTCCTGTCATAAGCTGATGCGAGACAGTCAAACGATCGGCCCGGCTATCGGTTCCCGCGGCAAAGACTCGCGCCTTTGTCGGTTGGCCATACGCGGGAGATGAAGCGGTGCTCGCCCGGCCTCAGTCACTGACCGTGCGCGAAATCAGTACCTGTTCTGGCGCGTCACATCGCCGATCGCGGTCAATCCGGCCAGCGCCTGCGGCGACCCGTTGCTCCTGTAGAGCGCCGTGAAGACCCTGCTGGCATCGGTGTAGCGGCCGAGATGGAAGTAGGACCAGCCGCGCATCATCATCAGGTCGGTGGTTTCGGGAGCAAGACGGGCACGTTCCGACAGGGTTACCAGGGCGCCGTTGAAGTCCTTGTTGTCATATTGCGCATAGAACCGCTCGGAGAGCAGCAGCGCCGAGAGTTCGCGGCGCTGCGCGGGAGCCGGATTGGTCTGCGCCGCCGCGACATTGGCCTCCGCCGTCAGGCCTTGCTGGAGCTTCGCATAGGTCTTGCCCATGGCCGCGTCGGCCGCGACCTGGCCCGAGCTGCTGCGCATCGCGGCCTCGAAAGCCTCGGCCGCAGCCGCAGGGCGCTTCAGGTTGAGCAGGCACCAGCCGCGCTGCAATGCTGCCGCGCCCGACTGGCCATTGCCGCAACTGCCGGAAGCGGGCGCTGCCGCCTGGCGGCGCCGGACAGGCTCAGCGTCGCTATCGGCCTGGACGGTCTGGACGGTCTGCCGGGCTGCCCGGGAGCGCACCGGGCGGCTCAGTGCGGGTTCGATCGGGTCTCGCTCGCGTATGACCGGCACGGCCGGAGCGGCGACATCATCCCGGCGCTGCTGCTGGTCACGCGCATCCTGGCCATGCGCATCTTGGCCGCGCGAGGCGCGGTTGCGGCGCGGATCGAGCAGCGCGGCGATCCGTTCGGAGCGGCCGCCCCAGTCGTTGACGATCGCGCGCAGGCCGGCCTGGTCCCGCAGGCGCTGCCGTGCCAGGGCAAGCCCATAGGCGGCCGGCTCATAGCCACGGTCCCAGGAGAGGGCGGTTTCGAACCATGTCTCGGCCGGGGAGGTCTGGCCGGCATTATAGGCATACCAACCGAGACCGGCCGCGCCTGGCGCGTAGCGGTCGGTCGCAACGGTCTTCGCGATCCGCTCGACGACGGCGCGATCCAGCTTCGGAGCCGGTTCCTGCGTGATCAGCGACGTCACCGCGTCGAGATAGGCCTTGCGGTTGGCGGCGCCTGCGTCCAGCCATTGCGAACCCAGCGCCTCGGCCTCGCGATATTTGCGATTGGCGGCCAGCGCGAGCACCGCGCCTTCCGCCGCCTTGGCTCCGCCCTTGCGCTGCAAGACGGACTGGAACAGCGCCTCCGCCTTGACCGGATCATTGTGGCGCAGCGTGTAGAAGCCGAGCAGGATGGCATCGTCCGGCGTCGTCGCGGCGTTCGCAAGCGCCTCGACCCGCCGGATGTCGTCGGCGGATACGGTGAGCTYGGTATCCTCGGCAGCCCGCCCGATGCGCCGCCGCGCGATCTCGTCACGGATGCTGGAGAATTCGGTCTGCCTCTCCTGCGCCAGAAGCGCGTCCGTCAGCGTATCGGGCAGCGTCGCCAGCGCCTTCTGCATCGTCCCGATCCGTTCTGCCGGGGTGTTGCAGTTGCCCAGCACATAGGAATAGGCGTCCCGCGCCCGCTCGGGCTTGCCGGTCTGCACGAAGGCCTCGGCCACCCGCCACAGCGCATCGACATTCGCGCAGGTCAGCAAGGCCGGCGTCTCGGTGCCGATCCGGATCACCTGCTCCCATTGCCGCGCATTGGAGGCATTGACCAGCCGCTGCGCCGCCTCGGCGGCGTCGAGCCGGGCGACGAGATCGACAGGCGCACGCCAGTTCGGCTCTCTGGTGCCGCGTTGCGCAATCGCGGCCCGGACCTCGGCGATCTTGCCTTCCGAGAAGAGCTTCCAAAGCCGCTCGAGCTCGGGATCGCCGGTTTGAGCCGGAGACGTCAGGTCGGCGGGAGGCTTCCATTCCGGATAGAGGGCGCGCAGCCGGGCAAGCTCGGCCTCCAGGCGCCGCGTGTCGCCCTGAGATGCGAAATAGCGCAAGGCACTCTCGTCGACGACGGGGGGCCGCTGCGCCGGTTGGCCGGKCGGGGTCGCCGGCGGCTGCGCCTGAGCGAGTTCCGGCGCGGGTTGCTGGCTGTCAGGGGAAGAGCTTCCGGCCGCGGCCGCCTGACGGATCGCCGCAGGCGGCGTCAACGACAGATCGACCTCCCGGCCATGGCGGCCGAAGGCATAGAACGCGGCACTCGCGAGGACGATCGCCAGGACGGCGTATTTCACATGCATTGCGGATACCTCTCGCGGAGCATCGAGAGGGACAGAAGATGCAGGGTCGAGGGATAATAGGCCGTCGGCTGGAAGGTCTTCAATTCCGCCGGGATTGGCGTCTTGTCGAGCGCGCAGGCCATCGCGGCCGCGAGAATGCGATAGCCGGCGTCGGGCAGCGGCTCGACGGGATTGCCGGTCTTGACGTCGATCACGGCAGTCCCGCCGGCCCATGCCTTGCGGAACGGCTCCATGCGCGCCTTGTCGGCCAGCCCCGCCCGCATCAGATAGAGCGGGATGCGGATGGCGTTGTAGCCGAACTGGGGCGGGAAGCCGTCGGCAGGCCTGGGCGTGTCCTTGATCGAGACCCAGTCCGGCGCCAGCATCTTCGCCTTGGCAAGCGTGTCGAGCAGTTTCAGGCCGCTCGCCTGCACCTGCATCCAGCTCTGATCGCCGGTGAGCTGCGCGAGCGCCGGCAGCGCCTCGAACACCCAGTAGGATGGATTGACCACGGGCCCGTCGGGCCGGTCCTTCTCGGAAAAGCCGACCGCGCCGGGCATCAGCCAGGTCTCGCCACCGCGCTTCAACAGCGCGACCTTGGCCAATGACCGGGCGATCTGGCGCGCCGCCGCCGTGTAGGCCGGCATGGCCCAGCGCGCGCCGGCGCAGGCAAGGGCCTCGGCGATCAGCAGATCGCCGTCGCTGGCATTGTTGATGTCGGTGACATGGGGGCTCGCCTTGGGGTCCCAGCGCCAGGCCGCGAGCCCGTCGTCGCGGATCAGGAGCTCTGTGCGCGTGAACGCGAATATGCTGGCGAAGCTGCTGCGGTCGCCCGCGAGACAGGCGAGCAGCAGGCCATAGCCCTGGCTCTCGCTATGGCTGATCCCGCCATTGGCATCGTCGATCACGCGCCCTTCGGGCGTGACGAATTTTTGCCGGTAGAGCTCCCATGCGCCGTCGGGGAGGGAGGCAGACAGGGCCGATGTGAGAAGCATCATGGTGGCTGAGAATGTAGCCAGGAGCTTTCTCATGAGCGCCGCCCCAACCGTCCGAGCATCAACGCGGTGCCGATGCCGAGGCTGATGCAGGCGGCCAGGAGCGTCAGCGCGTAGGTGCCGATATTGCTCGACATCCAGTTGGCGAGGACGAGGCGCATATTTGTCAAGCTGAAGGGCCGCGTCATGAAGAAGGAGGTGCGGTCGGCGGAGAGGACATGTGTTTCCTGCCCACCCCGGAAAGCCGTGATCCTGCCGGCCATGGCAGCCCAATTGCCCGGCGTCACGATCCGGGCAACGCTGCTCTCGAGCGCCTCTTCGCGCCGGGCGACGAAGGCGGTCCAGACCTGCCGGGTATCCGGATCGGCGGCCTGGGCTGCGATCAGGTCGGTTCCCTCGGCAGGCTCGTAGAGCGAAGACGAGCGCGACGGTGTGCGCAATTGGGCAAATGACAGGTCGAAGGTGCGCTGCAGCCAGCCGTCGAAGGCAACGAGATAGCGGGCCAGCGGGCCACCGAGCGAGTTCCGCCACCGGTCGCGGATCTCGTTCGTGGATTGCGGCACGCCGCCTGAATCTTCCGGTGTCGTCTGGCGGCCCTGGAAACGGTTGAGCACGGCGTCGAACACGGCCGTGCCATCCGCATCGGGCGAGACCACGACGGCGTCGGCGCGCTGTGGCCATGTGGTGCGGACGGTGTCGGCGATGCCGACGCGCGGCAGCAGGCCGCTTGGCAACTGGCCGACGGCGCCGACGATCAGCGCCGGGCGATCTCCCACGGTGGCGGCGTTCGCCAGCGGATCGACCGCGATGGGCCGGCTGGCGCGCTGGGCCAGGCGCGCCAGCAGAGTCGCCGCCGCACCGTAATTGGCGGCATCGAGCCGGCCCATGACCAGGGCCACGCGCGGCGCCACCGAGTAGGGAAATCCCGTGCCGGAAACGGCGGCGAGGTTTGGCTTGACGCCGATCTTCGCGAAATCCGGAACGGCCAGCGAGGTGGCATCGAACAGCGCGAAACGGCTCTTGCCAGGCAGCGTCGCGCCGGGCCCGCAGCTCAGATCGGTTCTCGCGATCGTGACGGCCTCGAGCCAGAGCTCATTGATCCCCGGCCGGAAATGCCGCATCGGCACGGTGATGGGGAATTGCTGGAACAGGCCGCCGGTCGTCGTGTTGAGCGGCACGGTCGCGGCGACATTGCCGTTGACGAAGATCTMGATATGGCTGACGCCGGGCAGGACCTCCGCGGAATAGGCGCCGTCGAGAAGAAGCGTGGCCTCACCGTAGGCGTTCGCAAAAAAGTCGCCGGGCATTGCGACGACGGCGCGCACCCGCATGCGCCGGCCGGTCGATTCCTGGGTGGGAACGCCGAGATCGGCGAAGCGCAGCACCTGCCGGCCCGTAACGTAAGGTGGGTTCGGCGTGTGCCAGCTCGCCGTATCCATGCTTGTGCGGTTGATATTGGTCGGCCTCGAAACCGGCTCGGTCAGGATCTTGGCGACGACCGCCTCGATATCCGGCCAGCCCTGGCCCGTGACGAGAAGTGTGGCCGGACCCAGCTTCGGACTGGCGACGAAGCCGAGGAAGCTGCGGGTGGCCGCTTCCTCCGGGATCGAGCCGAGTAGCTCGCCCAATTCGTTCGCTGTCCCGATCACAACCGTCAGCGAGCCCGGCCGCAGCCGCTCCGGCGGCCGTTCGGAAACCCGCACCACGACCTGCCCGAAGCGCCCGCGCAGGGCCACGGCCTGGGCTACGGCGAGAATGGTGTTGCCCGCGATCGCCCGCGACGCGCTGGGCGCCACGATGTTGATCGTCGTCTGGCCGCTTTCGTCCCCGCCGATCGACGGCAGATCGTCGATGCCTCGCAAACGCAGCTGCGCGGCATCGGGGCTGCGAAAGCTCAGTCGCGTGCCGGCACCGTCGATGCGCGTCCAGAGTTCATAGGTGGATGCCAGGGTGCAATCCGTGCGGTGGCGCTGCACGACCTCGAAACCGATCGTATTCTCGCCTGCGCGCAAAAGCGCCTTGCGGATCGCGACCGAGAGCCGCGCCAGCCGGTCCGACGATGCAATCGGCTGCTCGATGACGCGCTCGCCATTGATCCGCACGGTCAACCGCGAGGCTTCCGGCATCACGACGAGGGCATTCTGGAATGCCACGTCCAGGTTCAGATCGGCAGCGGCTTCGTCCTGCGTCAGGAAGAAAGCCCAGTTGCGGCTGTCGCTCTCGCCTTCCAGGGTGACGCGGGCGGCAGGAAGCAACGGCTTGAACGCAAAGGGGACGGGCGCAGTCGCTGCCGTCGCGGACTTCGGCGGCTGGCTCGGGGCAGGGGGCTCAGCAGCAGGTGCAGCCGGTGCCACGGGGGGCTTTGCGGCCGGCGGCTGCTCCGGAGGCGCGATCATGAACGGGGCCGGCTCGGCCGGGGCTGGCTGCACGCGCCCGTCCTGGGCCATGCTGGCGCCGCAGAACAGCGGCAGGGCCATGGCGGCCATCAGGGAGAATGGCTGCAGCCTCATTCCGCTGGCCTCGCCGGTGTCGCCGAAGAGCGTGTCAGGCGGTAAAGGCCGAAGAAATAAGACAAGCCGCGGCTCGTCTGGAAGATCGCGATCCGCAGGAAGCGGATCGTGCCGTAGACGACCCCCATGTTCTGGCGCCGCGCCTTCTGGAACAGGGTCCAACGCTCGGCGTCGGAAAAGGCGAGATCGGCGATCATGCGGCTGTGCAGGGCTTCGCTCGGGGCGTAGCGGCAGCCCATCAGCAAACCCTTGTCGTCAGGCGCCAGGCGCATCACACGCACCGGCAGCGTGCCGGCCGGCATGTTGATCGTGGTCTCGAAAGAAATGAGCGCCTCGCTGCCGACAGGCAGCTTGTCGAAAACATGGGACAGAACGCGGATGCCGACGCCGTCGACGGAGGCGTTCTCGGTGACGATCGGCGCGGTCTGCCCGTCGATGGTGATCTCGCCGCGTCGCCGCACTGCGAAGCGCCGGGCCGCGCGCCCCTCCGGCCGCTCGGAGACGACGCCGAGCGCGCAGCCCGCCATCAGCAGGTTGAGCAGGTTCCAGAGGCCGACGACCACCGTCGTGTCGGCATTGTAGGGCTCGGTGATGATCCGCCAATAGGTCGCGACGACACCGAGCGCCAGGACGCCGAAAATGATGAAGAACGGCAGCCCCAGCTCGGAGACGCGACGGGTTTCCAGAGATTCGTTCTTGGCCGTGACCTTGAAGGTCGGCTTGCCCGGATTGATGAGGACCGAGACGACCGCAGGCAGCAGGTAGACCGACTGGATGAACTCGTAGAGTTCCGAGATCCATGGCCAGCGATAGCGGCCATAGAGATAGTTCTGCATCATCAGGTTCACGAYCATRTAGCTCAGGATATAGGCGAAGAACTCCGCCCCCGATGCCGTGAAGATCTGCAATCCGAAGAACAGGTAGAACAGAGGCGAGATCAGGAAGATCCAGCGCGCGAAGGGAAACAGCCAGAACAGCGCCGAGGAGCAGTAGCAGAGCCGCTGCGGCAGCGAGAGACCGGTTTTGAACAGCGGGCGATGATAGATCAGGATCTGCATCATGCCCTGCGCCCAGCGCGAGCGCTGCCCGATGAAGCTCGCAAAGGTCGCCGGCTGCAGCCCGGCGATCAGCGGCTTGTCGACATAGACGCTGTGCCAGCCGGTGGCGTGCAGGGTGATCGCCGTCTCGGCGTCTTCCGTGATGCTACGTCCAGCGAAGCCATTGGTGGTCTTGAGTGCCTGGCGGCGCAGCACCGCAGCCGAACCGCAGAAGAACGAGGCGTCCCATTTGTCGAGACCGCGCTGGATGATGCCGTAGAACATCTCGTTCTCGGACGGCATGTATTTGAAGGTCTGGAGATTKCGCTCCAGCGGGTCGGGATTGATGAAGAAATGCGGCGTCTGCACCAGGAACAGCTTCGGGTCCTGGCCGAAAAAGCCCACGGTCTCCGCGAGGAAGGACCGTGCGGGCGCATGATCGGCATCGAAGACGACGATCAACTCGCCTTCGGAGTGAGCGATACCGTTGTTGAGGTTACCGGCCTTGGCGCTGATATTGCGCTCGCGCGTCAGATAGGTGACGCCGAGGCCCTCGCATAGCTTTTGCAGCGTCCCCCGGCGCTCCTTGGCGGCGTTGGCGGCCACGAAATTATCCGCGTTGCACTTCTCGTCGGTTCCGCCATCGTCGAGGAGAAAGACCTTCAGGCGATCGGCCGGGTAATCCATCGCGAGCGCAGCCGCGAGCGTCGTCGCCAGCAGGTCCGCCTCTTCGTTATAGGTCGGCACGAAGACGTCGACGGTGGGCGCATTCTCCAGGTCGACCGGCGGTGTCTTGCGCGGCGGCAAGGGCAGCGCGACCACGAACAGGCTGAGAAACAGCATGCCGATATTATAGAACTCGGCGAGATAGAGGATCATCGCCGGGATGAAGTCCTCGATCTGGTTCGCCGGCGGCAAGGTGCTCGTCGTGCGCCAATAGATGTAGCGCAGCACGATCGCCGTTCCCAATCCCAGCGCGATCAGCCGCCAGACGCCGTCAGGCCGCAGGAACTTCAGCGCGATCATCGCCGTGACCACGATCGCCCCCGCGATCAGATGCGCCTGCAGGCTGATCGGCAAGGTGATCAGCACCACGACCAAGGCGGCGATCACAGCCCAGACGATGACGTAGATCGTTGTTCGCATCGGTCTTCAGGTGATCCTGGTTGCGGTCAAGGCGACAAGGGCGGCGGAACGGTCGGGTATCCTTCCAGGGGTCGGTCCGGCAAAGGCCTGTCCGGGACAGGGTCTCTCACCTCGGTACGGGCCGGCTGCGGACGTTTCGGGCGGGCAACCGGAGGTGGCCGCTCGACCGCATCAGGCAGGAATGCCTGGGGCATGGATGCCTGGGGCAGGGGATAGATCGGCGCGCCGGCCTCGCCGAGATCGGGGGACGGCGATGGCGCATCCCCGATCGGGTTCCAGCCTGCGCGCCTGAGCGAGGCGTTGACGGAAAACCCATAGGCGAGGCGCAGCAAGGCGGCTTCCGACGCTCCCGGCGCACAGATCCGCAGGCGCACGGAGATCACGCCCGATCTGGGGCGGAAAAGGCTGTCATCGCTTGCGACGCGCTGCCAGGCGTAAAGACAGCCATCGCCCCCGGGGCCGCGGCCAAAGGCATAGCCGAACGGGCCGTAGCGGTTCTGCACATAGGCGGCCGACGGCACCATGGCGACGCCCGGAAGCCGCTCCTCCATCTCGCGCGCGATCGCGAAATCCTCGATGCTCGGAAGCGAGAGGAGCCTGCCTTCCACACCATTCGTATCGGGAACATCCGCCGCCGTCAGGAAGGCGGCATAGATCGCATTCTCGCCCGGCGTCCGGCCTCGCGTGGCGAGCGTAACGGTCTGGGACACGGCATTTTCGTAGCTGCGCTGCGTGACGTTCACGACCGCTGGCCCGCCCGGCGGCAGCACGATGAGGGCGCGGCTCGGGTCGACGGCGATGGAGCGTGTTGCAAACGACAGTTCGGCATCCGTCAGCCTCTGCTCACCGCAGCCTGCCGCCATCGCACCCAGCAAGGCCGCGGCGGCAAGGGTTGCGAGCCGCCCCCTGGTCTGGCCGCGAGCCGGGCCGAGCGCCGGACGCAGGCCGGACACGCTCATCGGCACGCAGGCCGGTGTCTTGGAGCGATCGACATGTCGGAACCATTGATTAACAAAGATTAACACGTTCTTACCGCAGGCTGATGCGGCCAGTCTTTGGCCCTCGATCGAATCATACCTGCCAGTACAGACAATTCCGGCACCGGCACCAACCCCTGTCGAGCGAGCGCAGTGGGAGAATTTGGAATACTGGCGTTCTCATCCCCCATAATCTTTGCGATGGTCGCCGGGGACTGCCTCGACACTCGGCAGGCCTTCTCTGTTCCGGATTGAAAGCCGGCGAAGCGGATGATCTGGAATATCCTTGTCGCCGGCGTCGCAGAAGGGAGGGGGCTTGCCGCCATGACTAGCGCAGCTGCGGACGGGATGCGGCGAGATCGTTGCGGATCGCGGTCGCGGCCACGCCGGCCTGACCCATGGCATGACTGATC
>NZ_JBFTLD010000227.1:0-13751 GCF_056396265.1 Allobosea sp. 05T422_2
GTCCAGCATTTGCAGATGAACTCGTAGGGTGTGAGCCCCCTAAGGGTCTTCAGCCGGCGGCCGAAATTGTAGGCGGCAACGAAGTCTGTGAGGTGCGCCTCGAACTGGCGATGATCGTCATAGTGGAAGCGCTTGACGGTCGCTTCCTTGATGGTGCGGTTCATCCGCTCGACCTGCCCGTTGGTCCAGGGGTGCTTCACCTTGGTGAGGCGATGCTCGATGCCATTCTCGTGGCACCGCATGTCGAACATGTGGGTGATGTAACGAGCTGTCGGCCCGTCGGCGTAACGAGCCGGGAAGGTGAACTGGATTCCGTAGCACATTGGGAAGAGGCTCGACCGTTGCCTGACGGCGCGCGAAGCCTTGCGTAGCGCAGCGCGCCGTCACGGCGGTCATGGCCGGCCAGMAGGTCTCTAAAGTGAGGTTGTCGAGACAACACTTTGGAGCGAGGCCAACCATGACCAAGCGCTTTTCTACTCCCACCGGCGCCGTGCTGGTAGCGATCGACATGTCCAAGCACCGCCAGGAGGTGCTGATCGAACGRCCAGAAGGCGGTCGACGCCGGCGGATGACCGTGATGGCGACCAAGCAGGACTACGACCGCCTGGCTGCGGACCTTGCCGCGATCGGGCGGCCGATCCTTGTCGGCTTCGAGGCGACCGGCAACTACCATCGCACGCTCGCCTATCGGCTTCTGACGGCAGGCTTCGAGCTKCGGCTGATCTCCTCGGTCGCGCTCGCCCGGACGCGGGAGGCGCTACACAACGGTTGGGACAAGAACGATCCCAAGGACGCCCAGGTCATCCTGCACATGCTGCGGATCGGTGCCACGCAGGCCTATGTCGACCCGTTGGCCGCCGGCATCAACGATCTCCAGGAGTTGTCGAAGACGCACGAGACGATTTCGAAGGCCAAGACGCAGACCTGGCACCGCATCCTGACGCATTACCTRCCGCTGTACTTTCCGGAGATCGGCCGCTTCGCCGGCAATAGCCGCTCGGATTGGTTCCTGGCACTGATCGAGCGCTTCCCGACGCCCGGCAGCATCATCGCACTGGAACGGGAAGCGTTCGTGGCCGAGGCCTGGCCTCTGGTCGGCCGCAAAGTCTCCAAGGCTCGGCTGATCAACGATATCTACGAGACGGCTTGCTCATCGATTGCGTTGCCCGTGCCGGAGGAAAGCGCGGCGATCACGATGTTCCGGATGATTATTGCCCAGGCTCGGGGCCTRATCCGGGAGCGCAAYCGGATCGARGAGATCGCGCAGGTCACGYTGGCCGATCATCMCGAYTACCAGTTGCTGCGGCGGATCCCGGGAATCGGACCGATCAACGCTCTGACAATCCTGGCCGAAGCCGGAGACCTGCGGCGGTTCGGCCATCACCGCCAGTTCCTGAAGTTCTGCGGCCTCGACCTCGCTACCTGCCAATCCGGCWCGTTCCGCGGTCGGACCAAGCTGTCGAAGTACGGCAATGCCCGGCTGCGCCGAACGTTCTGGATGGCAGCGCAGGTCGCCGCGCGCCAATGTGACAACAGCTTCCGCGACAAGCTTGGTCGCTATRTTGCCGGTCACGYGGACGATGCCGATCGCCGTCGCAAGGCGATGACCGCGCTTACCGCCAAGATGGCGCGGGTGGCGCATGCCGTCGTCAAGACGGGAACAGAATACCGGCCGTTCCTGGAACGGTCGGATGCCAGGTGGAAGGACCCCTCTCTGCRAGTGCCGTGAGGGCGCCAAAGGCGACCCTGTAGATAATGTTCGGGCCTTCCACCTGGGTGCGTATCTCGTCTTGAGGACGGTGAGGACCACGGCCGCGTCAATGCCGCTGGATCCTGTGTTTGCTATGGCTGGGAGCGATCCCGTTGACGGTGGAAACCATCTGGATCAGCTTACTGCTGACGTCGGCGATCTGCCGGCGCGATGAGACCTGTTGGCCAAAGCCCAAAGCTGCYTCCCGACATAGGACGTTGTCCGTGAGAACGGTGTGGACCCGGTACGGTACCGCGTCGATCAGAGCCACCAGGAAGGCAGAAGCCGAGGTCCGGCCGGTCTTCCTGACCACCTGGACGAAGGCGAATTTGCTCGTGCGATCAATGGCCACGTAGAGGTAGAGCTTGCCCTCGGCAGTCTGTAYCTCGGCGATGTCGATATGGAMGTAGCCGATCGGGTAGGACTTGAAGCGCCTYTTCGGCTCCTTGTCTCCTGCSACCTCCGGCAACCGGCTGATGCCATGACGCTGCAGGCAGCGGTGCAATGATGAGCGCRTCAGATGCGGGATCGTCGCCTGCAGAGCATAGAGGCAATCGTCGAGCGGCAGCAGAGTATGCCGGCGGAAGGCGACGATSACCGCCTCCTCCTCGATCGACAGCACGGTCGATCGAGGCTCGCATGGACCGGTCTTGAGATCCGCCGTCGARCTCCGTCTCTTCCACTTGGCCACCGTCTTCTGGTTGATGCCGTAGCGCTTCGCCAGAGCCCTCAGGCTCTCTTGACTATGCTGTATCGCTCGACGRACCGCCTCTGTCGTCGTGGCGCTCCCATGGTGAACCTGGCCCATAGCGCCTCCTTCCACTCACGCGAAAAGACTGCACCATCAAAGCCCGGGATCAAACACAACAGGCGATGAGCGGCGGCTTCGCGAGGGCGGCTTAAAATCCAGCCCCAACCGCGGCCACCCGACACGATACGAACTGGAGAGCTCTGCCAACCGGCCTTCGCCGCCTCGATCAAACGCCTGTTGCCGAGCGTCCGGCAATCAGCTATCCACCATCCACGGATTGCGCCCGTAGCTCAGCTGGATAGAGCGTTGCCMTCCGAAGGCAAAGGTCACACGTTCGAATCGTGTCGGGCGCGCCATTTTAAGATAGCCTTTGTTTTCAAGGGCTTATGCTTTGGAATCCCCTCCTCAGAGACCATCAGAATCCCTGTCTGTCGCAGCATTTGTCACAGCTGTCACAGGGTGCTTATGGCTACGATCCGCAAGAGAGGTTCCAGTTGGCAAGCTCAGGTTAGGCGCGAGGGCAGCCCTCCCGTCTCCAAGAGTTTCACCACGAAGGCTGCTGCGTCCGCATGGGCGAGAGGCCTTGAGGCTCAGATAGACACAGCCCACCTATCACCTTCGATCCGTGATCTCCGCACGATAATCGTTGCGCACCTCCTTGAGCGATATGACGAGGAGGTCAGCCCTTCCAAGCGTGGTGCTCGCTACGAGAGGGCGCGTATCAAGTTCATGCTCACGCACAAGGTCGCTGAGGAGCGCCTAGGAGGAGTCTCAGGGGTTTCCGTGGCCCGCACAGGGCAAGCCTGCCACCGTGCGCCGCGAGCTTGTCATTCTGCGGCATGTGTTCGAGTTCGCCATCAAGGAGTGGAGCATTCCGCTCCCTAGCAATCCCGTGCGAGCCATCAAGATACCCAAGGACTCTGAGGCCAGAGACAGAAGGCTTCATGAGGGCGAACTGGCCAAGCTGTTCGGCGCGATAGGCCCAAGGACCGCATGGTATCTAAAGCCCTTCATCGTCCTCGCCATCGAGACAGGCATGACGCGCGGAGGGCTTGTGTCTCTCCAGGGGGCTCATGTGGACCTCATGAAGCACACATTGGTGTAGCCATGATGCTCTTCATCACAGCGTCGGACTGGTCCGGCTTCATGAGAACGGTGACGATATAGTGARAGATGAAGGAGGGAGCGAACGACGCGCCGCAGATCAAAATAGACTTGCCTATCTTCTGAAGGAGGCCGTCAGGACGGCTGCAATGAACGAATAGACCGGATGCTCAAGTCTCAGCAGATACGCGAGCGCAAAGGCGAGCGTGCCTGCGAGGACGACTCGCAGGGCGAGCAGAATTCCGGCGAGCTCCGTTTGATGTTTCACGTCGCCTGAAACGCCTCATCTGGTCGGCAGACTAGCCGGTAGCACGTCGACACGCCACGAGACCGCGGCCGATCGAGCCGATTGCACCCCCGGAACCGTCACCACAATCGAGGCGCGACCGTACCTGCCGTTTGACGGCTCGTTCCAAGCCAGGGTTTGACTGACCTGCAGGCTTTGACGTCCAGATACAGCAAGGCGTACGGTGATGATCGATGGCCGAGACATGATCGCGGCGCCATACCGTGTCCACATCCGCCGCGCCAACCAGGCTTTACCAGTCGAGTAGCCGGGAGGCCGTCACAGTCCGGCTTGATGCGGTGCCCGTCCCATGGCTCCACTGGACGCGCAGCACAGCGGAGAACCTGAATAGGGTGCCATGACAATTTGAGGGCTCAKCAATGAAGGATGCGATCGGAGACGACGGTGAACGGCATCCCGTTCAGCCGGGTGGACAGGGCGACGATGCGTGCTTTGCTCTTTCCGGAGAGCTGCTTCCCGCGGAGAAGCGCCCAAACCTGTGCATCGTCAGCCCCCACCATATCGAGCCGGCTTGAATGTCCGCGGCCATCAATACGTTCCTGGTTGTGCTCGCAGCCATCTTTCCCGTGGTCAATCCGCCGGGGTCAGCACTTGTTTTCCTGGGATTGACACGCGGCGCAGTGCCCGACACCCGGCGCATCCTCGCGCGGCGTATCGCGGTGAATTCGCTCTTCGTCCTGATGGGAGCGTTCCTTTTGGGCGCGCTCATCCTGCAGTTTTACGGAATTTCGATCCCCATCCTGCGCGTGGCGGGCGGGCTGATCGTAGCGGTATCCGGATGGAAGTTGCTCAACGAAGGCAGCCAGAAGGATTTCGACGCGCATGCGGACGATGTGTCGCGCGCCAACCTCCTGACGCAGGCCTTCTATCCGCTGACCCTGCCACTGACCACCGGTCCTGGCACGATCGCTGTCACGATCAGTATCGGCCTTTCACGCGCAACGTTCACGGCGTCCTCTGGCGCGGTCGTTTTCGTTCTCGCCAGCCTCCTTGCCATCGCCGTAATCGCCCTCAGCATCTGGCTCTGCTTTACCTATGCCGTTCGCGTGCAAAAGCTTCTCGGGCAAGGCGGCACCGAAATTGCGGTTCGCCTTTCGGCGTTCATTCTGTTCTGCCTGGGCGTACAGATCCTGTGGTCAGGAGCGAGCGAATTGCTGAGCTCTCTCCTGCATGGACCGGTCGGCGCAGCCTCAGCCATGGCGACCTGATTCCAGGAGATGCCTGAGGCGAACGAACGGCATCTCCTCGCGCGCCGGTAGCAAACCGTACCGGCGATGAATGGCACTTCCCTGTCACGAGCCTGAGGACCATCACTGGAAGCAGGGGGCCGGAGCGCAGTGTTCTCCCACGCGACCTCGGCGTTCAAGCTCCACGACCGCCGTTCTGACGTGAGATCGCCAACTTGCCGGCCCCGTGTTTTTCTCGGATACTATTATCGCATGAAATGAGTTGAAAGATCGCGCGATGAGAGCTGCTCTGGTTGTTTCCAGCCTTATTCTATTGACCAGTATTGCAGGCTGCACGCCGCGCGAGGAATTTGCCTCACCCGCCGTTGTATCMACCGCAGCGCCCCGTGCCTCGGCCGAGCGCAGCTATCTCGACGTGGGCCCCGCTCCCGGCCGAGGCGGCCCGGCCTATCTCCAGGCGAACACGGCAAGCGGACCACGGCAAACGGACTTCTTTGGCAACGACGTGCTGCCCCGCGCACCATAGGTGCCTTGGTAATTTCAAACCCGGCCCGAGCCTTTGGCAAGGGCAGGTGCCTGGCCCGGCGACATCGATTGCCCGGCCTGATCGCCAGCGTGTGCCGGCGGCCCAAAGTAGCCCCCAATGCCGGATGCGCGCGTCGAGACGCCGATGGGGAGGGCACAGCGGACGGTTGGCTCGGCGTTCCCTGACGAATGCGCGGACGGCATCGGGGCCTCGATCCTGCTGGCCGCTACTGGACGGCTGCAGCAGTGGCCCCCTCTCCGCGGAACACGGCCTCGATGACATCGCCCGGCTCGACCTCGGTGTCCTCGGTGGAGGGCAAGCGCTGCCATTGCTGGCCAGCCTTACGGACGATGACGACCTCCGAGCGAAGGTCGTTGCCTGCAGCTGGCATGGAGCTCACATTGCCGAGGGGGCGGAGCTTTTCGCTGATCGCCTGAATTCTCACGCTGAGATCCGCCAGGCGTAGATTGGAGTCCCTCAGCTCGCGCAACAGAGTGATCCGCCGCTGATTGGCGACGCGCTCGAGTTGGCGACCATATTCTTCGACCTGAAGCCGCGTCCGCATCAACTGAGCGGTGGTTTCCAGGCGGCGCGATGACGATAGGAGCAGCGCGCGTCGGCTCTCGCTGATACGCTGGCTCACGAGGGCGCCGCTTCCAAACAGCTTATTGACCCGCTCAAGCTCCTGGGAATCGGCCTGCACTCCCTTTTCCTCTTCCTGCTCGCGCTGGATCAGCACCGTGACCTGTTCGCCTGCCTCCTTTACGGCGCGCTCCAGAAAACTCCGCTCGTCGCGGAAATCGGCCAGCGAGATCTTGAGCGATTCCGCCTCGCTCTGGGCAACGCCCGAGGCCACGATCGTGGGCAGGGGCGAACTCCTCGGCGGGCGCAGATCAAAGGTCTCCTGATCATCCAATTCAGCGCGGACGCGCAGCGCGTGGAAATACTCCTTCAGATACTCGGTCCAGAGCGAGTCGTGATCGCGCCTCATATCAACAGGATCCGGGCCGAGCTGCCCGGCACGAGAGCGAAGAAGGCTGTATCCGCCGGCAACGGTAATGGCTTGCCGGACCGTCATGGTCGGCCGATAGGCCTGCTGGCCGGGGGTGAGCACGTCGCCGGCGACATAGATCGGCCGGTATTCGGCGACCCAGGTGGTCACGTCGCCCGGCCTGACGACCTGGACCTGTTCGCGGCCATCTGGAGCGCGAAATCGGAAGACCTTGGTCGGCATCAGGGCCTCCATCCGGCTCTGGAACTCCGCCGGGGTGAGGCCTGCGACGACGACCGACCCGACAGCCGGCAATGCGATCGTGCCGTCGAGCTGGACCGTCGCGCGCTGACGCTGATCCGGCAGGCCGGCCAGGGCCATTTCGATGGTATCGCCCGGAGCGAGCCGGTACGGAGCGCCGGCATGGGCTCCGCCACCCAGGCAGGCTGCCAGCAGGACACCTGATGCGAGCCTGCCGAGGCTGGAACGCTTGACTGCAAACAGGGTCATTTCACTGGCCTCTCGCGTGCTGTCCGGCAGGGGCGACCTCGTCGGGCCAATCCAGGCGCGAGACGAAATCGAAGACGGGGCCGCCTGCCTGCCCCCAGTTGCTCGACCAGATGATCTGCGACCCATCGGGTGACGGCGAAGCGTGGGTCTCGCTCCAGTAGTCATGGGGCGCGTTTCTGGTCTGTGCGATCCGCCGGAACTCGCCGCTGCCGTCGATCTTGAGTGCCAGGATTTCCTGCGCGAACGGCGCCCACCCCCCGTGGCGACCGACCTCGTCCGGCATTCCGGAATAGCTTAGGAAAACCCAACCGGGCCGTCGCATCGCCAGGGAAGCGTGCTGAGCCTCGCCATAGCGGGTCAAGGCGGTGACGACACCATCATCGAGACGCCGCTTGATGACCTGGAACTGATCGGGAGGCGCCTTGCTGATGCCGACATAGACCTCGCGGCCGTCCGCATCCACCGTCATGTCACCATGACCGGGCCGGTGGTTTTCGGTCCAGCTCTGCACCAGTGCCCCTTCGAGCGTGAAAATGAAGGTCTGGTTGGTCTCGTCCGGCAAGCTCTGGAGGCAATAGACATGCACGCCCAAGGGAGAGATGGAGCAGGCATTGCTCTGGCCTGGGAGCTTGGCGAGCGCGATGTCGGGAAACTTCGTCCGGGTCGTCAGGTCGTAGGCGAAGGCAACCAGTGCCCCACTCTCCGAAAGTGCCCGCACGACGATACGGCGACCGTCCCAGGACGGGTTTCCCTTGTAGGGGCCGAATTGAAGGTTGCGATGATGGTCTGCGGTGTAGACCACGCGCTCGAGATTGGTCCGCGGCGCCCAGAACGAAACAGTCTGCCCCCCAACGCAGATCATCAGCTCCGGATTGCGTGGGTGCCATTCGCATTCGCCGCTCCGGGTGCGCCGGAAGAGCGGCGCATAGCTGCGACCATCAAGAAAGCACAAGCCGTTGCAGCCATTGACGATGACGAGGAGGCTCTGATCCGCGTTCCAGGCCTGGGCGCTCGAATAACGATGGCTGCAGTGGCCGGGGCCGCACACGATGCCCGAGCCCAGTGGCCCCGGCCGGGTCACCCGCGTGAATGCCACGCCGAAGGCCGGGTCCGATGCAGGCTGCAGATATCCGGGCAGCGGCATGTCCACCGGCGCGACCAGCTGCGCGGCAGAGAGGTCGTCGGCTGCGGCCGCGGGCCAGAATGCCGGCACGAGCGCGGCGGCCAGGAACGCCCCAAGCCATGATCTCGGAAGAACCGACCTCATGTGATGAAGTCCTTCTGGCGGCGAACCTGCCCCGCCGCCACGCGGGTGAGCCACCACGCGATCGTCCGTTCCAGGCCCTCGCGCAGACTCGTGCGCGGTCGCCAGCCGGTTTCGCGCTCGAAGCGGGAGCAGTCGGCCAGCAGTGCCCGCACCTCGGAATTGACCGGCCGCATCCGCGTCTCGTCGCGCAGAACCGGCTTTTGGCACGCGCTCAGTTCGCGGATCAGTTCGATCAGGTCCGCAACGGTCACCGCCCGCTGACTGCCCGCGTTATAAGCGTGTCCGTAATCGACCGCGACCGCGCTGCCTGCGGCCATGAACGCCGCGACGGTGTCCTCGACGAAGGTCAGGTCCCTGATCGGCGTGGTGTCGCCCACCATGATGGCCGTGCAGGCCGGATCGAGCGCCTGGCGAATGATGGTGGGGATGATTGCCCGCTCGCTTTGACGCGGTCCAAACGTGTTGAACGGCCTGAGTGTCACGACCGGAAGCCCGAACGACCGCGCAAAGGCCTCGGCCATCATATCGGCGCCGATCTTGGACGCCGAATAGGGCGACTGGCCCTGGAGTGGATGGGTTTCGCTGATCGGCATCGTCAGCGCCGTGCCATAGACCTCGCTGGTCGAGGTGTGGACGATCCTCTCCGTGCCATGCTGGCGCGCCGCTTCGAGCACGTTCAGCGTCCCCAACACGTTGGTCTCCACATAGGACTGGGCAGCCAAGTAGGAATGGGGAATGGCGATCAGAGCGGCGAGGTGGAAAACGATCTCCTGGCCCTGCACGATTCGCCCGATGAACGCGGCGTCGCGAACGTCCCCCCGCACGAGATTCAGCTGATTGCGGGTGGCCTCTGGAACATCGTCGAGCCAGCCATGGCTGTCGAAGGAGTTGTAGAGGGCAAGGGCCGTGACCTTGGCGCCGTCGCGCACCAGCGCCTCGGTCAGATGGGACCCGATGAAACCATCGGCTCCGGTCACCAGCACGCGCATGCCGCTGTAGCTCATTGAGCTGCTCCCTCGGACTTGGTTGCTTCACGGGTTTCGGCAACACCTGGCCGGCCTGTCCGCTGAGCGGGCACGGCCTGCGACGGGACCCAGCCGAAGACGGCCAGAACGCCCCTCATGAGCCACCCAATGTCGCCGACGACGCTGTGATGGGGGAAATAGGCGAGATCGAGCCGCGCCTTGGTCGGAAACAGCACATCCCGATAGAAGCGCGTCGGGTCCATGTCCGGCGGGTAGAGACTGCCCTCGTTGCGGAACAGGATCTGACTAGGCCCCAACAGACCTGGCTTGTGCTCCAGAACCTGTTCGAAGCCATTCTGGAAGCAATCGGCAAAGGCCAGCGACTCGGGACGCGGCCCGATAATGGCCATGTCGCCCCTCAGGACGTTCCAAAGTTGCGGAAGCTCATCGAGTTTGGTCGCGGCCAGAACGCGGCCGACCGGTGTCATCCGCCCATCCTTGGCCATGGTCAGGGGACATCCCTCGGTGCCGCAGGTGGCTGCGAACTTACGGAACTTGTACATGCGAAAGGGCTGCCCGCCCTTTCCCAGGCGGGCCTGGGAAAACAGGATCGGCCGACCGCCCTCCAGCCAGATGGCGCAGGCAATGACCAGCATGGGCAAGGCCAGGACCAGGGCGGCTGCAGATGCGACGATGATGTCGAAGGCGCGACTCGCAACCGCGTTCATATCGACGCCCGCCGCAGAATGCCCGACACGGATCTGACGGGGCATCATGCGACGGCCTTGACGACGGTTTCGGCCTGCACGGCACGCGCCAATGTGTCCACGACCAGTTCGACCGTTTCGGCTTCCATCCGCGGGTGGAGCGGCAAGGTCAGCTCGCGCAGCGCGAAGTCTTCGGTCCGCGGCAGTTGCACACCGGGGCAGAGCTCACGGTAAAGCGTCATGAGATGAACCGGAGGGTAGTGTATCGTCGTCTGAATGCCGTTCTCCCGCAGGTGATCGATGACCTCCTGCCGCACCACACCGGCCGGCAAGACAACCGGCATGATGTGGAACGTGGATAGCCGCGGCTGCTGGAAAGGTACCGTAACGGACGGGCAGCGTTCGGCGATGAGCTGCCGGTAATCGGCCACCAGGCGGCTCCTGACCTCGTTCCAGCCCGGCAGCTTCCGCAGCTGGACAAGACCGATGGCGGCCCGCATCTCGTCCATGCGGTAGTTGAAGCCAAGCATGGTGACATCATAGGTCGGCGTGCGCGCGTTCAGGCGCTGGCGCGTTCCGCTGGTCATGCCGTGCCCCCGCGCCTGCCGGATCGTCTCGAGCAGGGCGGAATCGCGGGCGATGATCGCGCCGCCCTCGGCGGTGGTCATGTTCTTGTTGCCGTAGAAGCTGAACGCGGCAGCTTCGCCGAAGGTCCCGACCTGCCTCAACCCGGGCGCATGTGCAGCATCCTCGATCACCAGCAGCCCTTTCCGGCGAGCGAAGTCCCGCCAGGCCTCGCGATCGGCGAGATAGCCGGCGAAATGAACGAGAATGACGGCCTTGGTCCGCGCGGTGCAGCGGGCCTCGGCGTCGGCCAGCGACATCAGCGGAACATCCGCCGACTCGATATCGACGAAGATGGGCGTCGCGCCGACATAGACCACGCAATTGGCGGTGGCGACGAAGGTCAGGGCGGGAACCAGGACCTCGTCGCCTGGCCCCAGTCCCAGGGCATGCAGAATGAGGTGGAGGGCCGCCGTACAGGAATTGACCGCGACGGAATCCTCGACGCCATGGACTTCGGCGAAGGCCTGCTCGAAAGCTCTGACCCGGTCCCCCATGGTCAGCCAGCCACTGTCGATGACCTCTGCAAGGGCAGTCTTCTCTTCGGGGCCCAGGATGGGCTCGGCAACCAGCAACATGGAAGGCTCCATCACGCGTGGCGGACAAGTCGCCGGCGCCGAGCGGCGCCGGCCAGACCGGCGTCGTCAGGCCGCGACAGGGTGCTCGATCACAACCGACTGCTCGTCCCAGGCGACGTCCTGCGCCTTGTGGAAGTCGTCGACGCGACCGATGTCGAGCCACACACCCTCGTGCTTGAAGACGTGCACGGGCGTGCCAGTTTCCAGCATCTGGAACATCAGGTCGTCGAACCCGAAGGGCACTCCCGACGGAATGAACTCGAACACTGAGGGATCCATGCAGTACAGGCCCATGCTCACCAGATGCGGCAGCGCCGGCTTTTCCCGGAAGGTCTTGACCTCGCCATCAACCTCGTCGATCACGCCGAAATCCATCTTGATCGTGCGAGTGGTCGTCGCGATGGTCACCGGGCCCGGATGGTGCCGATGGAAGCTGGCAAACTGGCTGAGGCTGATATCGGTAAGCACGTCGCCGTTGAGCACGAGGAACGTGCTGTCGAGCTGGTCCCGCAGCAGCGAAAGTGGGCCGATCGTACCGAGCGGCTCGACTTCCTGGGTATAGGTGATCTTCATGTTCCACTGCGCGCCGTCTCCGCAGAAACTGCGAATGAGATGGCCGAGATATCCGGTCGTGACGAAAACCTCCTGGATTCCGTTCCGGCGGAGCCATTTGAGCAGCAGCTCCAGGACCGGCCTCGATCCGATCGGCATTAGCGGCTTCGGCAGGACCGAAGTATAGGGGCGCAGACGGGTGCCCTTGCCGCCGCATTGGATCACAGCCTTCATCCGAGCCTCCTATAAGTGGTCTGCGGCCACGTGCCGCTCCGGCTTGCTACGTGTGGCGCCGGGCATGACAGCGGTGGAGCGGTGTCGGAGTGCCTGACACGTCACGGCACAAGGCACCGGTTGGATCACCACGCACATAGTTCACCCGGTCATCTGGGAGAGGATGCTATGAGCGCCGTAACCCACTGTCTTCGTTCGTTTGCATGATGGAGGCGGGGCATGCCGCCATCGGCTCTTCTGCCTCCGGGCCCGGCGTCGCGTATTTCCCGCGATAGCCTTCACTCCCGGCCGGCGCGCCCCCCCGATCCCGCCTCTMCTGGAGAAGCCGGCTGGCCGGGTCCGGTGCAGGGTCCAGGCGGCCCCTTCGACGAGAGGATTCCCGATGCCGCGTGTCTCTGGTCCCTCTTCAGCGACCAGGCTGCGCGACACGGGCTGCGGGAGCCCGCTGACCGCGGCCTGCACAGCGGCTGCCCTCGCCCTGCACAATCCACCTGGCGCTGAGTGATATCCTGGCTCTCACGGGCGACAGCCCCTGCCGCAGGGCCGATGATCGCGGTCGCCTCCGCCGTTGGCGGCAACTCGAGTCACCCCAGCCAATGCCTGCCCCCCGCCCCGACGCCGGATCAAAAGAATCGGCCGGTGAAATGGATTCCGGCTCTCGGGAAAGCTGGGTCATCGGACCGGAAACGGGGTCCGGTCCGATGCTCTAATGGGAGAGCGCCGCATAGCCGCGTGCTGCGGGCTCTTCCGCAACGGCTCGCGATGGGCGCATCCTGGCGAGAATTGCGGCGCTGATCCGATCGATCGACAGATTGCGGCTCGGGGCATCAATGCTGCTGACTCGGATCATGGGGAGCCCGCGCGCACCGACCAGGCCGGAGATCAGGTCGACATGGTCCACGTGGTCCAGGCTGCCTTGCAGGTCGATCTCGAGGTAGCGCTGAAGCGGGCCGATCCTCTGTCGACGATCCCGAAGGCGCGCCTCCAGGAGGGGGCGTGGCGCTTCGAAGCGGATGAGCAGGTCCGGCTTCGGCACGCAGTCGAGCGCGCGTCCGACAGGGTCGCGCTCGACTATGCCGCTGAGCAGAACGAGCGAGGCCACCGCCTGGACCATGCCCTGATCGAAGATCGTGATCGCATCCGAGGATTGCGCCGCAGTCCATTCGCGATGGAGCAGTGCCAGGTGCCAATGCAGGCGAACGCCCCATAGCCGATCCTTCGGTGGCAGTATCCTGAAGAGATCCGCGACGCCGCCGGCCGAACCGGCGGAGTTGAGCAACCGGGCGCTGGCCAGGCATTTGAGGATAATGCGTCTCAGCGGGTGAGCCCTCACGCCGATCAGGGGGGTCACGACATAGCCGAGACCGCGCAGATGGGCGGTCAGGGCGGACGCCATCGTCGTCTTTCCCGCCCCGGACGGCCCGAACATCTCGAGGATCATTACAAGCCTCTTCCTCTTGCCTTGACGCTCAGAGCCGCGTCCTGACCTCGGAAAATTAGGCCGAACAGAGAGATGTTGATCTCCATGTCCAGAAAACCGCCATGGGAGTCTGGTCTATCCAAATCGAAGAGGCCTTATATCCACTCCCTAAACAATATCCCATCTCTCTCTATCGTCTTTCGGATATTGGATTCCGCCACTACTTTGATTTCTCTCTCGAGACGTTTCATGTAAATGGAATGGAACTCTATATATGC